>QIKU01000190.1 GCA_003232015.1 Gammaproteobacteria bacterium | reverse complement strand
AAAAAATTATGCGCGAGTTACCCGATCATGATATTGATGTTGTTCTGCCGATACCGGATACCAGCCGCACCTCCGCACTACAACTTTCCTATACTTTAGGTATTAAGTACAGCGAAGGCTTTATCAAGAATCGCTATATTGGTCGTACTTTTATTATGCCAGGACAAAAAGAACGTAAAAAATCCGTTCGGCAAAAGCTCAATGCGATTGAGCTGGAATTTCGTGGTAAAAATGTATTACTGGTGGATGACTCGATTGTACGTGGTACAACATCAAAACAAATTATTCAAATGGCTCGCGATGCCGGTGCTAAAAAAGTGTATTTTGCCTCGGCTGCGCCGCCGGTTATCCATCCTAATGTTTATGGTATCGATATGCCTGCTGCAAAAGAATTAATTGGTTATGGTCGAACCAATAAAGAAATAGCCGAAGCGATTGGTGCCGACTGGCTTATTTACCAGGATTTAGATGACTTAATCGAAGCGGTTAAAAAGAAAGTGCCGAATGTTAAACAATTTGATACATCGGTTTTCAATGGAGAGTATATAACCGGTGACATCAGCAGTGAGTATCTTGCTCATATTGAAGCAATACGCAGTGATGATGCACGTAAAGACAAGGTGAAAGATAACGCTGTTGTTGATATATATAACGCCTAAAAATCCGTAGGATGGGTGCAACCCATCGTTTGTTTTTTTGATGGGTTACGCTGTTGCTTTACCCATCCTGCCGGACTTATGTCAATGACTATATTTGACTTTACAGTACTTTGGGCATATTCTTTGGTTAGATGTTTCACTACATCGGCGCCGATTTGAAGTTCAGCTTGCGGGCGCTTAATAAAAACAGCTAAAGCGTGGATGCATCCGGCAACCTGCTTTAGTACAAGCAGGTTTTTTTATGCCTGCCCACTAAGTAATTGAGAATAATGTGAGGCTTTTATGTCTGATACTAAAAATAAAGATGAAAATAAAACGGGCTGGGGTTTTGATACCTTAGCCGTGCGGGCAGGGCAAACCCGCACTCAGGAAGGCGAGCATAGCGAACCTATTTTCCCAACGTCCAGTTATGTTTTTGACTCAGCTGCATCGGCTGCCGCACGTTTTAGTGGTGACGAACCCGGTAATATTTATTCGCGCTTTACTAATCCTACCGTGCGAAATTTTGAAGAACGTTTAGCACAACTTGAAGGGGGCGAACGCTGTGTGGCCACCGCATCAGGGATGTCAGCTATTTTAAGTACTTGCTGTGGCTTACTGGAAGCGGGTGATCATATTGTGTCATCCAAATCCATTTTTGGCAGTACCGTGGTGTTGTTCGACAAATATTTATCCCGCATGGGAATAACGGTTAGCTATGTGCCAATAACCGATCTGGATGCATGGCAAAATGCCGTTACTAGTAAAACAAAACTACTGTTTGTGGAAACACCATCCAACCCGTTAACAGAAATTGCCGACCTTGAAGCATTAGCGACAATTGCGCACAAGCACGATTGTTTGCTGGTAGTCGATAACGCATTTTGCACGCCTGCGTTACAAAAGCCATTAGAGTTTGGTGCTGACGTGGTTATCCATTAAGCAACAAAATATATAGATGGGCAAGGCCGGTGTATTGGTGGTGCGGTTGTTGGTAGTGAAAAATTAGTTGGTGAAGACGTGTATGGATTTTTAAGAACGGCTGGGCCGAGCATGAGCCCATTTAATGCATGGGTGTTTTTAAAAGGTTTGGAAACACTAAATTTAAGAATGAATGCGCACAGCGAAAGCGCTTTGAAACTGGCGGAGTTTTTAGAACAACATGAAAATGTAGACCGTGTTTATTTCCCCGGTTTGGCGTCGCACCCGCAACATGCATTGGCGGTTAAACAACAAAGCAATTTTGGTGGTGTGCTGGCCTTTAATCTAAGAGGTGGAAAGCAGTCGGCATGGAAGCTTATTGATAAAACAAATTTGCTATCCATTACCGCTAACCTCGGAGATACAAAAAGCACGATTACTCATCCTGCCACGACTACACATGGCCGGTTAACCGATGAGCAACGCACAGAGTCTGGCATTACTGATGGGATGGTTCGAATTGCAGTTGGTCTGGAAGATATAAACGATATTATTAATGATGTTAGTCAGGGGTTATAAGCACGATGCCATTATTAACATTGGATAATGCCTGTTTAAGCTATGGGCATGTCGCTTTACTGGATAAGGCAAAGTTAACCATTAATGGTGGTGAACGTATTGCGTTAATTGGTCGCAATGGTGAAGGCAAGTCAACCTTGATGAAAGTCATGCTGGGTGAAGCGACATTGGACGATGGTAGTATCTGGCGTGCGCCAAGTTTGAAAGTTTCGTATTTAATGCAGGAAGTGCCGAATGACGAACAGCGCACTGTTTTTGAAGTGGTTGCCAGTGGCATCGAAAAGGTCGGTCAACTGATCACCGATTACCATAATACCGTGCATGCACTTGCTGATGTAACAGATGAAAAAGAGTCGGCACGTTTAGTCAACCAGCTCAACGATTACCAAAACCAACTTGAGCGTTTAGACGGCTGGTCACTAGAGCAACGAGTAGAGGCAATGGTAAGCAAACTGTCATTGCCGGAAGATGCACTGGTGAGTAGTTTATCCGGTGGTTATAAACGCCGAGTGATGTTGGCGCGTGCTCTGGTTTGTGAGCCGGACATTTTGCTATTAGACGAACCAACCAATCATTTAGATATTGAATCGATTCTCTGGCTTGAAGGGTTCTTGCAAAACTATCAAGGGACAATTTTATTTGTATCACATGATCGGGAATTTATTAAAAAACTCGCCACGCGTATTATTGAACTGGATCGTGGCAATATAACATCCTGGGAAGTGGGGTATGCACAATATCTGGTTAAAAAAGAAGAGTTTCTTGCGATAGAAGCCGATCACAATGCCAAGTTCGATAAACGACTGGCGCAGGAAGAACAATGGATTCGCAAAGGCATTAAAGCACGCCGCACCCGTAACGAAGGTCGGGTGCGTGCACTAAAATCCATGCGAAATGAACATGCCCGTCGACGTTCACAACAAGGTAAAGCAAAATTAAACTTAGATTCAGCTGACAGTTCCGGGCGTATTGTCGCTGAAGTGCGTAAGGCCAGTTTTAGTTATGGTGATAAACAAATAGTAAAAGAATTTAGCACTAAAATACTACGTGGCGATAAGATAGGTATTATTGGCGCAAATGGTTCCGGTAAGTCTACTCTAATTAAACTTTTGCTGGGTGAATTAAAACCGACCGCAGGTAAAGTAAAGCTTGGGACTAATCTGGAAGTTGCCTATTTCGATCAGAATCGTGCAGACTTTGACTTAAATGCCTCGGTAATGGCCAACCTGAACCATGGCCGTGACCGTGTGATGGTCAATGGCAAAGACCGACACGTTATTGGTTACCTGCAAGATTTTTTATTTCCTCCTGCAAGAGTACAATCGCCGGTTAAAACTTTATCCGGTGGTGAACGTAATCGCCTGTTACTTGCACGTTTATTTATCAAACCAGCTAACCTGCTGGTGCTTGATGAACCTACCAATGATCTGGATGTTGAAACACTTGAACTTCTTGAAGAGCTATTGTTGAACTATGAAGGTACTTTGATTCTGGTGAGCCATGATCGTCAGTTTCTGGATAATATTGTTACCAGCACCATCGTAATGGAAGGTGATGGCCAGGTGGATGAATATGTGGGTGGCTACAATGATTATTTAAGGCAGCGTGCCAGGCCAGTTAAAACTGTATCGGCAAAAAGAAACACAACTAATAATTCAAAAACGGTTACACCTGAAGTGACACAAAAGCCGCTTGAAAAGAAGCGCAGCTACAAAGATCAACGTGAACTGGATTTATTGCCTGAACGTATTGAACAACTTGAAACAGAGCAACAACAGCTTGTTAATTTAACAGCTGAGAGTGATTTTTATCAAAAAGATAAGCATGTTGTAAATCAGACAATGTCGCGTTTAACTGAAATTGAAGCAGAATTAAGTAAGGCTTTTCAACGTTGGGAAGAGCTTGAATAACGATACAGGCTTTACTTTTATTCAATGGAGTGCAAGGCAGTGACTTTTTTAAGCTTATACGATTATGTTTAATTTATTTCGGCAATGGCGGGAGCAACGCGTTATTGAACGCTCAACCATTACGGAGGCTCAGTGGCAACAGGCATTTTCTTTATTACCGTTATTGGTTGGCTTGTCGGTTGATGATAAAAAGCAACTACAGCGGCTGTCCATTTTATTTTTACATTATAAGGTACTTGAAGGCGCACAGGGTTTTGTTGTTACACTGCCGATGGCACTAATTATTGCCTTGCAAGCCTGCTTGCCGATATTAAAGTTGGGGATTGGTTGTTATTCAGGCTGGTTGTCGGTGATTGTTTATCCTTCAGGGTTTGCACCTGAACGCACGATTACAGATGAAAATGGTGTGGTACATTATGTACAGTCTGGCCTGGCGGGTGAGGCATGGCAACGCGGGCCGGTTATTTTATCATGGGATGACACCGAGTTTGCCGGGGTTATTGATGGCAGCAATCTAGTTATTCATGAGTTTGCCCATAAACTGGATATGCAAAATGGGCTGGCCAATGGTTTTCCTCCACTGCATGCGAATATGAGTACAACACAATGGGTTGATGCCTTCAGTGCGGGGTTTGCACATTTCCAGCAGCGATGCAGTCATGGCGAGTCAATGGAAATTGACTGCTATGCTGCAACTTCACCGGCAGAGTTCTTTTCGGTGCTAAGCGAAGTGTTTTTTGAATGCCCGCATACCATTCAGAAGGTTTACCCTGTTATTTACGATCTATTGCGACAGTATTACAGGCAGGAGCCATTGCTTAGATTAAGGGATCTTTGATTAATTGAAGAGACTGAATGGTAAGTATTTAGGATGACAACAAATGCCGCGCAACGAAAAAAACTGCTTGAAATTTACAGCACTGCCTTGCAAGTTGTTGATGGTGAAAAATGCGTTAAGCATTACTTGCAGGGTGAATTTTCAAGGCGGCTTATCGTTAAAGAAAAGGTGGCCATTGTTGCTATTGGTAAAGCAGCGCAAAGTATGGCGCAGGGTGCATATGCGGTTGTTAAAGAAAATTTCATATGTGGTTTGGTTATTTCAAAAAAAGGACATTTGTTAAACTCTGCTATAGAACCCCAATTTGAATATTTTGAATCCAGCCACCCTGTACCTTCTGAAAAAAGTTTAATCGCCGGGCAGAAGCTAATTGATTTTATAGCTAACTTACCTGAAAACACACACCTTATTGTGTTAATTTCTGGCGGAACGTCGGCACTGGTTGAACAATTAAAAACAGGTGTCAACCTGAATGATTTAGTTAAGGTTAATAACTGGTTGCTTGCTTCCGGGCTAAACATTGAAAAAATAAATGCTATCCGTCAGCAGTTGTCAAATATTAAAGGTGGCCAGTTAAGCTCTTTTGCTGGTCATCTGAAAGTGTCAAATTTATTATTGTCAGACGTTTTAAGTAATGATCCTCGTTTTATTGGTTCTGGCTTGTTTGTTAAAAGTACAACGACGACTATAGCGGGCAATTTACCTGCCTGGCTTAAAACGCTCTTAGCTAATATTGTTGATAATAAACAGAATGCCAATGAATCTGAAATATTTACTGCGCTGGTTGCAACGAATACCCTATTGCTAAACAAAATAGCAACACTCTGTGATTCAACAGACAGTATATTTCAATTCGAACAAGCACTGTCTGCCAGCGTCGAGCTGGAAGCAGAAAGAATCGCTTTACAGCTTATTCAAGGTGAGCCTGGTTTTTATATCTGGGGGGGAGAGACAAGCGTAAAATTACCAGCTAATGCGGGTAAAGGCGGGCGCAACCAGCATTTAGCACTTTTGCTGGCGAATAAAATTAAGGGTATAAAGAGTATAATTGTTCTTTGTATCGGAACAGACGGAACCGATGGCAACACGGACGATGCCGGTGCACTGATTGATGGGGAAACAGTGTGGCGAGGAGAACAGGATGGCTATTCGGTAGCCGAGAGCCTTCAGCACTATAGTTCATCTGCCTTTCTACATGCCAGTGGTGATGTCGTGAATACGGGGCCAACAGGAACCAATGTCATGGATGTGGTGGTTGCCTATAAGTGGAAATAGATCTTATAATCCAGATTGCCGTGCTATCGCTTGCAACAGCCATTTGTTAAAATACCCAAATGCAAAATAACGTATTTAGCAGAGCCTGGGAAATACTTAACATTCCCAGCCCGCAAGAGAAGGTAGAGCAAACTTATCAGGCCGTTACTGGGTTTTCTGATTTAAAACCTGTTCTGGCATTGTCGAATATAGATTTACCCATTCAGAAACTACCCATTCCTGGCCGGCCGGATAAACCGGTATTAGTGCAGCCACGGGAACTACCACGTCGAAAAATAAATTCACTCGAAGGCAGAGCAACGCTACTGCATGCCATTTGCCATATCGAATTTAACGCCATTAACCTTGCCTGGGATGCGGTATATCGGTTTCGCGATATGCCAGAGCAGTATTATCTTGACTGGATGAAAATAGCCAAAGAAGAAGCTGAACATTTTAGTTTAATAAATGACTATTTGACTGAATTAGGGTTTGCCTACGGCGATTTTGCTGCGCATAATGGTTTGTGGGAAATGGCAGTTGAAACCGACCATGATGTGCTGGTGAGAATGGCGCTGGTTCCCAGAGTGCTTGAAGCGCGGGGTCTGGATGTGACTCCTGGCATTATGAAAAAATTTGAAAGTGTCGGTGACTCGCGGGCAAATGAAATACTCGCCATTATTCAACGCGAAGAAATTGGCCATGTTGAAATAGGCTCGCGCTGGTTCCGTTATTGCTGTGAGCAACGTGGTGTAGAACATGATAAAACCTTTCGTGATTTGTTAAAAGAGTACATGAATAGCGGAATTAAAAAACCAGTGAATTATGATGCGCGATTAAAAGCCGGGTTCACTCAGCAGGAACTCGATTATTTAGAAAACAATATGTAAGCAGGAAAAATAGTAGTGATGAAATATTTTAAATGGTTAGTAGTAAGTTTAGCGATTGTAACGATAGCCGCATGCAGTAAAAAAGAGCCGGTGGATTATGCTTATAAGATAATGTTTATGGAGCAGGAACAGTTTGTTGAGCCTTACCCCACCCGTGTTATTGTAACCCCGGACTTTGTGCGTTTTGATGATGGAGATGGTGCAGAAGATTTTGTTTTATTCGATCGCAAACTATCTTTAGTGCATAGCGTGGTTGTTGCTGATCAATCAGTGATGACAGTACATAAAAAAGATAGCAAGGTCGAGTCACCTATTAAGCTGAAATTTACCGAAAAAGATCTGGGTAAAATGAAAGATGCGCCTAAAGTGAGTGGGCAGCAGCCTCATCATTACCAGTTACTGGTTAATGATGAAGTTTGTAATGATTTGATTACGGTAAACAACTTAATGCCTGGAGCAGTGACGGCTCTGCGAGAATTTTCTATTTTAATAGCATCAGATAGCAAAAGTACCTTGTCAACTATTCCGGCAGATATGCATAATGCCTGTGATTTAGCGCAAGATACGTTTGCACCTGCTCGTCAGCTTATGTTTGGTTTTCCTGTGCAAACAATGGGGCATAAAGAGTACGTGCGTACTCTGGTTGATTTTGACGAGAATTATGAAGTGGATGAAAAATTATTTGTTTTGCCTGCCGATTACAAGCGTTATACCGTACAGGAGTTACGTGAGGGCAAGGTTAATTTTGATGAATAGTTGCCGAATCAGGTGAAAGCCATTTGTCATTGCGAGTGATAGTGTGGCAATCTTAAAGTTACGTGGTATTTTCTACAAGATTGCCGCGCTACCGCTCGCAATAACCGTTATGCTCTTTATTGAGCCTGGGCTATAGACCAAAAAGTAGAGGTTATTTTTAAGTAACAACCTGTAAATCAAATATGTTGTTATTAAGTTTTAAAACACTCCCTTGCTCATACCAGTCACCCAGTACAATACGTTGTGCTTCTTTATCTTTTAATTCAAACTTATGAATATCCGGCCGATGCGTATGGCCATGAATAAGTGTTGTAATACCAGCATCAAGCATTATCTTTTCAACTTCCTGTTGGTTAACATCCATAATATCATCGGCTTTTTCTGCTGTTTCTGTCTGGCTTATTTCGCGGTATTGCCTGGCCAACGCAATACGTTCGGCCGGGGTTTTATCTAATAATTGTTTTTGCCATTCGGGGTTACGTACCATGCTGCGGAATTGTTGATACTTTACGTCGTCAGTACACAGCGTGTCGCCATGCATAATAAGGTAGCGTTGCTCGTCAATGGTGATAACCGTGCTTTCGGTTAATAACTGGCAGCCGGTTAACTCGCAAAAATGTTGGCCGATAAGAAAATCACGATTGCCGTGCAAAATATATACAGGTACGTTGTTATCGGTCAGTGCTTTTAATTGAGTTATAACAGTTTGGTAGCCCGGCAAAATACAGTCATCACCTAACCAGGCTTCAAACAGGTCACCCAGAATATATAAAGCATGGGCCTGCCGTGCTTCATTTTTAAGAAAGGTGATAAACAGTTCAGTGATTGCGGGCCGCTGATCACTTAAATGTAAATCAGCAATAAATAGAGTTGTCATCGAAGCTATGACTTATTCTTCTTCAATCACAACTTTTTCAATAATCACATCTTCTGCTGGTACATCCTGGTGCATGCCAGTGTTGGTGGTTGCTACGTTCTTGATTTTTTCAACCACATCCATACCTTCAACGACTTCTGCAAATACACAGTATCCCCAACCATCAGGGGTTGGTGAACGGTGGTCTAGAAATTTATTGTCGGCAAGATTAATAAAAAACTGTGCGGTTGCTGAATTTGGGTCCATGGTGCGTGCCATGGCAAGTGTACCTTTTGCGTTGTTCAGGCCATTATCGGCTTCGTTCTTGATAGGCGCACGGGTTGTTTTTTCTTTCATACCCGGTTCCATGCCACCGCCCTGAACCATAAAGTTATCAATAACGCGGTGGAAAATAGTGCCGTCATAAAAACCGTCTTTAACATACTGTTCAAAGTTGGCGGTTGTTTCGGGTGCTTTGTCTTTATTAAGTTCGATTTTAATTTCACCGAAACTTGTGGTCATTACGATCATATGAATTGTCCTTTAAAAATAGAGTTCTAGTTTGTTTTGGGGCTGGCAGGGGTAGCGGGGCCACCCACAAGTTCGATTTTTTCGATAATAACGGTTGTTTGGGGGACATCCTGCCGGAACGGGCCTTTGCTACCGGTTGCTACATTGCGGATTTTTTCAACCACCTTCATGCCTTTTACTACTTTGCCAAAGACGGTGTAACCCCAGTCACGTGGTGTGGGTGCGCGAAAATCTAAAGAGTCGTTATCTTTTACGTTAATAAAAAACTGTGCGGTCGCTGAGTGCGGGTCGCCAGTTCGGGCCATTGCAATGCTGCCGTATACATTTTTTAAACCATTATTGGCTTCGTTCATAATCGCGGCACCGGTTGGTTTTTTCTGGAAGTCCGCAGTAAAGCCACCGCCCTGAATCATAAAGTTGCCAATAACACGGTGAAAAATGGTGCCGTTATAAAAGCCTTTTTGAACATAGTTTAAGAAATTACCAACCGTTTTAGGCGCTTTTTCTGCGTTTAACTCGATCGTAATGGCACCCAAATTGGTGGTCATAATAACCCGTGGGTTGGCGGCATAAGCGCTGCTGCTGATGCTGGCGAGTAAGATAAATGCGGATAATAGTTTTTTCATTAGTGATTCCATTTTACAGTGTGGTGGACAGTTTTGTGCCATTTGGCGCGATCATACTAAGATTTAGGGGGGTTGGTCTAGCTTCTTTTGCCGGGGATGGGCGTGGTTTCATCGAGTAAATTTGTGTAAGGAATAACTGTGCTGGTATTTATGTGTTGGCCACAGGTAAAATAGCCCTTTATTCCATTTAATAGTCGAGATATAAAACACATGTTGGTCGTTTATAACAGCCTGAGCAAGCAAAAAGAAACCTTTAACCCCATTGACCCCGAAAACGTCCGTTTATACGTGTGCGGCATGACCGTATATGACTTTTGCCATATTGGCCATGCGCGGGTATTGGTTGTTTTTGACGTGATTTATCGTTATTTGTGTCAGATTTACGGCAAGGAGCATGTGACCTATGTACGCAATATTACTGATATTGACGATAAAATTATCCAGCGAGCCAATGAAAATAATGAAGATTTCAGCCAGCTAACAAGCCGTTTTATTGCCGCCATGCATGAAGATGCGGCTGCATTGGATGTTTTGACGCCTAATCAGGAACCCTGTGCAACGGCCTATATGTCACAAATTATAGAAATGATAGAGGCTTTGATTAAAAACGGTAAAGCTTATGCGGCCGATAATGGTGACGTTTATTATGCGATTAGTCACTTTGCCGATTATGGCCAGTTGTCAGGCAAAAAGCTGGAAGACTTACGCGCAGGGGAGCGGGTAGAAGTGGACAAAGCTAAAAACGACCCACTTGATTTTGTTTTATGGAAAGCCGCCAAGCCAAGCGAACCCCATTGGCCATCGCCCTGGGGAAATGGGCGGCCGGGTTGGCATATCGAATGTTCGGCCATGTCGACTCATTGCCTGGGCAACCATTTTGACATTCATGGAGGCGGAATGGACTTACAGTTTCCGCACCATGAAAACGAAATTGCACAAAGCGAAGGTGCAACCGGTGAAAAGTTTGTTAATGTCTGGATGCATAACGGTTTTGTACGTATCGATGAAGAAAAAATGTCAAAGTCGCTGGGTAATTTTTTTACTATTCGTGAAGTGGTAAAGCAATATGCGCCCGAAGTGATCCGTTACTTTATTTTAACCAGCCAATATCGCAGCCCGCTGAATTATTCTGAGGCTAATTTAAATAATGCTAAAGCGGCATTAACCACGTTATACACAGCTTTGCGTGGAATGGAATCGGTCACCGCTGAAAACAATAAAGGCGCAGCCATCGACAAGTTTTATAAAGCCATGGATGATGACTTTAATACCCCTGAAGCCTTATCGAGCTTGTTTGATTTGGCCAAAGATATTAACCGTTTTCGCCAAACAGACTTATCAAAGGCTGAACGAGCCGCCGCCAGCTTAAAATTTCTGGCAACACAGCTGGGTTTATTGCAGCAAACCCCCGACGCATTTTTAAAAGCAGGGCAAAACGAGCAAGGTGGTTTGAGCGATCAGGCCATCGAAGAGCTGATTCAGCAGCGAAACGATGCAAGATGCAACAAAGACTGGGCAGAGAGTGATCGTATCCGTGACAAATTAAAAGAACAGGGTATTATTTTAGAAGACTCGGGTGGGCAAACAAGCTGGCGCAGAGAGTAGGCTGAACTTGTAAATGGCTTGCCGGCTTTTATTCATGGTTGAGCAAATAAGGGGATAATGATGCGAACTGTTAAAATTATTTTGATTGTTGCCGGTTTTTTAGGTGTTATGGCTCATACCTTTGCTGTAGACGATACGGCGATGAAGGAAGACAATCACCATATTCGCAAATGGACAGCCTTTGCAAACGACACATTAAAGCTACACCATATGCTTATTAAAAAACACCGCCATGAGATGAAAAAATCCATTGGCGGGTATGCAGGTAATAAAGACTTTTATATCGAAGAAAATTATATTTCAAAAAAAACCGGTAAGCTGTTAAGTAAAGTACAGTGGGAAAAAAACAACCCGGACGTGATGCACACCATTGAAGTTTATGTGCATGACGACAAAGGTCGCGTGGCGCGTGACTTCCTGGCGGCTTATTTACCGGGCTACCATAACGCACCGGTTCAAACCCTTATTAGCTTCCACCAGTACAGTGGTAAATTACATGGTTTTCGATCTTTTGATGCTTCTGGTGATATCATTCTGGAGCGCTGCGAAGGCGAATATAAAGGCAAACCGTTTGAATTTATGCTGGATGAAGACGAGCTGTATGCTGCGTCGATGGAAGGCAACCCGGTTGAAGAAAAAGTTTATGCACTGTGTGTTGGAAAGCTACCGACAAAACTGGGTAAGTACATTACACCGCAGTAAACAACCGGCCTACTTACCAGATAGGATGGGTAAAACCCATCGTGTTCAAACAGGGTGATGGGTTACGCAAAGCTCCACCCATCCTACTTTGCAGCCAACCACCGATGTGTTTCCAGCTTTGGTTATCAGGCGTAGGATGGGTAAAAACCCATCATGTCCAAACAGGGGTAATGGGTTGCGCAAAGCTCCACCCATCCTACTTTGTAGTCAAGTATCGGTGTGTTTCCAGTTTTGTTATCAGGCGTAGGATGGGTAAAACCATCGTATTCAAACAGGGTGATGGGTTACGCAAAGCTCCACCCATCCTACTTTGTAGCCAAGCACCGGTGTGTTTCCAGCTTTCGTTATCAGGCGTAGGATGGGTAAAACCCATCGCGTTCAAACAGGGTGATGGGTTGCGCAAAGCTCCACCCATCCTACTTTGTAGTCAACCATCAGGCGTGCTGCTAGCTTTCGTTATTCGCCGCTTCCAACGTATTTTGCATCAATGTTGCCACGGTCATTGGCCCCACGCCGCCGGGAACCGGGGTTATCCAGCCAGCATTTTGTTTGGCGGTTTCAAAATCCACATCACCCACCAGCTTGCCATCGTCGGTGCGGTTAATGCCCACGTCGATCACTACCGCGCCTTTTTTAATCCAGTTGCCATCGACAATACCGGGTTTGCCAACGGCAACGACCACAATATCGGCCTGTTTAACCATTTCTTGCAGATTTTGGGTAAAACGATGGCAAATAGTGGTGGTACAGCCAGCAAGCATTAGTTCAAGCATCATCGGTCGTCCAACATGGTTGGATGCGCCCACCACCACGGCATGCTGGCCGCGAATGGGTTGGCCGGTTGAGGCCAATAGCGTCATCACGCCATAAGGTGTGCAGGAGCGTAAAACCGGCATACGAATGGCCAAACGGCCTATATTATAAGGATGAAAACCATCCACATCTTTCAATGGCGAAATGCGTTCAATGACCGTTTCCGGGTCGATATGCTCAGGCAAAGGCATTTGTACCAAAATACCGTGTACATCCGGGTTAGTGTTCAGGCGGTCAATCAGGTTTAAAAGCTCATCCTGGCTGGTGTTGCTATCTAAATTATGAGCAATGGAGGCAATCCCGGCATCTTCGCAGCCTTTATGCTTATTTCGCACATACACTTCCGAAGCCGGGTCGCTGCCCACTAAAACCACGGCCAGACCGGGTGCCGGTTTACCCTGTTTTATGCGTGCTTCCACACCTTTTTTAACATCTTTGCGTAGTTGCGCCGCTATGGCCTTGCCGTCGATTAATTGAGCCGTCATGGGGATGAAATGCCTGCGAAATGAAAAGGCTAGTTTCGCATGAAGTGGCACGTTCGCCAAGTGTCGAATTTTAAACAAAAATGCGGCACAAAGCAGGGCTGGCCTTGACCTGAATGGGATGTTTGCGTATTATCGCGCCCTTGTTCGGGGTATAGCGCAGTCTGGTAGCGCGCCTGCTTTGGGAGCAGGATGTCGGGAGTTCGAATCTCTCTACCCCGACCATTTTATTAATCCCTCCAGCAATTAAACGATTGTTCATACCAGTATGGTAGGATTAAGCAGTTAGCGCCCGTAGCTCAGTTGGATAGAGCAACGGCCTTTAAGATCGTAAAGTTAATTACGAAAATAGGAGCCTTTGCAGGGAAACAAAAACCTGTAAAGTGGACTGCACTATATCGGGGAAACCTTAACAGTCTGTGATAAAAGCAGGGCTGATGGCAATCCCGAGGAAACCTATGGTTGCCAATTATTTCCAGGTAATCTAGGCATTTTAAAGGCTCAATATGCGTTAACAAACTGCAAACATTGAGGGTAGAAATGCCTAAGAATAATCAAAACAAACATATTAAGTTTGTACATGATTATCGTGGGGTTCCGTAGAGGCCATACGTGCAGCACCTGAAACGGTGAAGAGATGGTCCAGACCACAAACAAAAGACTGTTTTTGGCAGTGAAAACTGTAGTGGTAAGCTAAGCCGTGGGTCAGAGGTTCAAATCCTCTCGGGCGCGCCAAACATGCTTTTAATCTGCGCAAAGCAGGTGTTACATATCAGTTCAATGGTGGCTGTAGCTCAGTTGGTAGAGTCCCGGATTGTGATTCCGGTCGTCGCGGGTTCGAGCCCCGTCAGCCACCCCATTTTCCCTCCTTAATTTAAACGAGCACTTATCTAGCCTTGTGTGTTTCGCTTTGTATAAAATTTAGCAGTAATTTTGTTTATGCTTTTTGTAATAGCCTTAAAAAGGGCTTAAATATCATTTTTGTGGATTAAAAGCCAATAAAAGGGATTTTAATAAAAAATAAATTGATATTTATTCAACCTGCTCTATAATAGCCTTAATTAAGTATTTTATTTGCATAAATAACTTTTACCTGTTAAATACAGGGCTTCTATGGATTTTTACACATTTTCAGATAAAGGCATCGAGTTTGAGCTGGGTAACCGCTTTAAAGCACTGCGTCTGGCAAAAAACATCACCCAAAAAGAATTAGCCGCGTTAACCACTTTGTCACTGAATTCTATTAAGGCGTTGGAGTCGGGGCGGGGTAAGCTATCCACCATTATCGCGGTATTAAGGGAGCTTGGCGCATTGGAGCAGTTGAACAGCTTTATTCCTGAAATATCCATCAGCCCTTTGCAACTGGTTAAAAGGCAGGGCAAGGTACGGGAACGGGCATCCGGTTATCATTTAAAAAACAAGCCTGCCAACACCGCTGACGACGAATCGCAATGGTAAAAAAGCTGGACACGGCGCTGGTCTCGTTGTGGGGCGAAACCGCGGGGGCGGTCTCCTGGCTGGATGATCGCAGCTACGCCATTTTTGAATACGATCCAGGCTTTCTTAAACACGGGTTGGATATCGCCCCCATACATATGAACCTGGAGGATGCACGTCATGGCGACAGTAAATTTTCCTTTCCCGCATTAAATAAAGACACCTACATGGGCTTGCCGGGTTTACTGGCCGATGCCTTGCCGGACAAATTTGGTAACCGCATTATTGATAGCTGGCTTGCCCACAATGGTCGTGACAGCGTAGGTTTTAGTCCGGTAGAGCGGCTTTGTTATACCGGCAAACGTGGCATGGGAGCACTAGAATTTTCACCCGCTATCACGGGCAAGTACGATACGGCCGTTCCGGTTGAGGTGCCCGACCTGGTTCAGCTTACTCAACAAATCATGCAGCAACGTAATAAGCTTGATGTAAAACTGAGTAATAGCGAACAGGATAATGCCGATGCCATTGTTGATATATTACGGGTAGGGACATCGGCCGGGGGAGCCCGACCCAAAGCCGTTATCGCAATGGATACCAGGGGCAATGTTATCTCCGGGCAGGGCGAAGTGCCGCCAGGGTATGACTACTGGATATTAAAATTTGACGGCGTTACCGATTTAGAACTGGGCGAACCCAAAAGCTACGGGCGAATAGAATACGCCTATTACTTAATGGCAAAGGCTGCCGGTATTAATATGACGGCGTGCAGGCTATTAGAAGAAAACGGTCGTGCCCATTTTATAACAAAACGCTTTGACCGCGCTAACGGCCAAAAAATCCACATGCAAACCTTATGCGGCATCGCGCATTATGATTTTAATATGGCCGGTGCCTACAGCTACGAACAGGCTTTTATGGTCATGCGCCAGTTACGTTTAAGCAAGGCCGAAGCCGAACAACAATACCGGCGCATGTTGTTTAATATCATTGCGCGCAACCTGGACGACCACACTAAAAACATTTCTTTTTTAATGACAGCCGATGGCAAGTGGCACCTGTCTCCCGCGTATGATGTCACCTATTCACATAACCCGGCGGGGCAATGGACCAGCCAGCATCAAATGAGCTTAAATGGAAAACGCGATAACTTTACCCGCGAAGATTTAATTCAGGCAGGCGAAGCCATTAGCCTGTTTAAACCGGAAAACGTGCTAAACGATGTAATGTCTGCGGTGGAACACTGGGCGGATTATGCAAAAGACGCCGGGTTAAAAAAAGAGCTTGTTTTAGAAATAAGTCGGCATCATCGTGCTGTTGGATATTAGATAACTAGATGCTGGTATTTTTTTCAGTTAGATTATTATACTGTAGTAAATTAAAAAACCTGATTATTCATAGTTTGGTTGACTGATAAATAGAGAGGACATATTAATGGGCTGTATTGCTGTAACAGGGGCAAACGGTTTTGTCGGTCGCAAGGTATGTCAGGTTTTAATTGAATGTGGCCATATTGTGCATGCCGTTACACGGCGTTCATACCGGGGTGAAGACGCGGCTGCATACAAAAACTTTATTGTTGATGAAATTGGTTCAAAGACGCACTGGGGTGATATTTTAAAAGGCGTTGACTGTGTTATTCATCTGGCTGCACGTGTGCATGTTATGTCTGACAGCTCGTCTGATCCGCTGTTAGAGTATAGAGAAATTAATACCAGCGGAACAATGAACCTTGCTCGTCAGGCACTAGCCGCAGGGGTTAAACGTTTAGTGTACATTAGCTCAATAAAAGTAAATGGCGAGAGCACCACTATTAATACGCCTTTTACCGCACAAGATAAATGCAGCCCGAAAGATCCCTACGCCATCTCCAAATTTGAAGCCGAACAGCAGTTATTTGCGCTTGCCCGTTCAAGTGATATTGATATTGTTGTTATACGGCCGCCGCTGGTATATGGGCCGGGCGTAAAAGTAAACTTTTTATCGATGATGCGCTGGGTTAATAAAGGCGTGCCTTTGCCCTTAGGCATGGTTAAAAATAAACGCAGTTTGGTTGCACTTGATAACCTGGTGGATTTGATTCTGCTTTGTACAGAACACCCGGCTGCTGCAAATGAAGTTTTTTTAGTCAGCGATGGTGAGGATTTATCCTTGACTCAATTATTAAGGTCCATGGCAGTCGCACTTGATAAACCATCCCGGCTTATTCCCATACCCGCGTGGCTGATAAGAATAAGCGCTACTTTATTGCGGCAAAAAAATGTTTCACGACGATTACTGGATTCACTGCAAGTTGATATTAGCAAAACCCGCAATGTCCTTAACTGGCAGCCACCAGTAAGTACTGCCGATGC
>QIKU01000167.1 GCA_003232015.1 Gammaproteobacteria bacterium | reverse complement strand
TATCATTAGTGACTTGATCTCCTGCAATCGGGATGACCGCAGTATGGCGAATAGCACCTTCAGTAAACACAGCAATGTCAGTTGTGCCACCACCAATATCAACCAAACAAACACCAAGTTCTTTTTCATCATCGGTTAACACTGCATGACTGGAAGCCAGTTGTTCTAAAATAATATCGTCCACTTCCAAACCACAACGTCTTACACACTTAATAATATTTTGCGCAGCACTGACCGCACCGGTTACCATATGTACTTTGGCTTCCAGGCGCACACCCGACATACCAATTGGTTCACGAATGCTTTCCTGATTATCGATAATAAATTCCTGCGGCAGGATATGAAGTATTTTTTGATCCGCAGGAATGGCAACGGCACGTGCAGCATCAATCACACGTTCGACATCCGGGTTTGACACCTCTTTATCACGAATAGCAACGATGCCATGTGAATTCAAACTACGAATATGACTACCGGCAATACCGGCATACACAGAATGGATCTGACAACCTGCCATTAACTCAGCCTCTTCAATAGCGCGTTGTATTGACTGCACTGTTGATTCAATATTAATAACCACCCCTTTCTTCAAGCCACGCGATGGATGAGAGCCGATACCAATAATTTCAATTTCATCTTCAGGTGTTATCTCACCCACAATCGCAACCACTTTGGACGTTCCAATATCCAGGCCTACGATTAAATTCTTTTCTAATTTCTTAGACATTTTCCCTGCCACTCGTTACTTCATTATAAAGCTTGCCCTTTGCCTGGCGTTGCTTCCATTTAACACTAAACCCGTTGGTGTAACGCATATCAATACGCTCAATAAGTGTCATTCGCTCACTTAAGGCTGAATAAACCTGAGTAAATCGTTGCAACCGGTACAACTTATTTTTCCGACCTAAATTAAGCTCGACATCATTACCCAATGTTAAGGTTAGGGCTTGCCTTGGGCTAAATTTAACTTTTATAACTTTTAAATTAATCGCTGCAAACATTTCAGTTGCATCGTTAAAATAACGTAAACAATTTTCAACCAAACCTTCAGTTGCGACAAAGCGGGGCAATGCTTTTGGGTAGGTTTTTTTATTGGGATAAAAAACTTTCCCAAACTCACTCACCAGCCCATTATTACCCCAGTAAGCCACTGCTTTATGCTCAACAACTTCAATTATTAACGTATCCGGCCAAACTCGTTGCACAGAAGCTTGTTTCACCCAGGGCATGGTCTCTACTCTTTGTTTAATTACGTCAACATCAATATTAAAGAAGCCTTTATTTTCAAGAATATCAATTTCTGATTTAACACCTTGTTGCTGACCAACGCCGTTACTTAATGCTTTATGTAACATCTCTTCGGTTACAAAACTAAAATCACCCAATGCGCGCACTTTAGTAATAGGCAACGTTTGCGGATCGGTTATTTTTATTACACTCCAGGCCAATACAGACACGGTAATCAACAATACTGATATAATTTTAGAACCACGAACAAACCCAGCAAACACACCTTGTTCTGATAAGCGCATGGCTTGTTTGTTTTTCTTAAACATGATTCATTCCATTCACCTTGTTCGCCAGGTTACTATTTGACGCTTTAAGTGTTTGTCCCGTTATTGCCAACACCAGCGCATCAAAATCAAGACCGGACGCTTTTGCAGCCATCGGTACCAGACTATGGCTGGTCATACCGGGTATGGTATTTATTTCAATAATCCAGGGTTTACTATCTACATCACACATCACATCCACTCGCCCCCAGCCTGATGCTCCGACTGTATTAAAAGCAGACAAAGCCAGACGTTGCATATGACCTTCATCATCGGTAGACAAACCGCAAGGGCACAAATATTCAGTATCATTCGATTGGTACTTCGCGCTGTAATCATAAAATTTATGCGGTGTTTTAAGTTGAATCACAGGTAAAGCCTGATGCTCCAGTATTGCAATCGTATATTCCGCACCCGTTACCCATTGCTCTACAAGCACATCCCCAGCGAAATCTTTAGCCGCCTCATAAGCTGCTTTTAATTCAGTACTGGATTCAACCTGTGCCATGCCTAAACTTGAACCTTCTAATGTTGGTTTAACAATCAAAGGGGAACCCAGTGATGCCACCACGGCCTCACAATCCGTATCATCATCCATTACAACAAACGCAGGGGTAGGCAAACCCGCACCTTCTAAAATTTGTTTAGTCCGTAACTTATCCATAGCGAGTGCGGATGCAGCAACACCACTTCCAGTATACGGCAGTGCCAGCACTTCAAGTATGGACTGTATAACACCATCTTCACCGCCTTTACCATGCAGGGCGATAAAAGCACGGTCGATATTTCCTTTTAATAAATCTTGCAGAACTGTTTCTTTTTTGACATCAATCGCAAACGCATTTACACCCTGTCGTAACAAAGCATCCAGCACAGCCTGACCACTTTGCAATGAAACCAGGCGCTCTGCCGACCAGCCGCCCATTAGCACAGCAACCCGGCCAAGCTTTTTAATCGTGTCATTGTTAACAATGTCATTCACTCTTTGTTGCCTATTATTCGCACTTCACGAATTAAATTAACATTGAATTCATCTGCAACTATTTGCTGAACATAATTAATCAAACTTTCAATATCACTGGCCGTTGCCGTGCCGGTGTTAATAATAAAATTAGCGTGTTTTTCTGAAACACAAGCTCCACCAATGCAATAACCTTTAAGCCCCGCCGATTCAATTAAGCGCGCAGCATAATCGCCCGCCGGGTTTCTGAATACCGAGCCTGCATTCGGTTGCTGTGTAGGTTGTGTTGCACCCCGCCGAGCCAGGTGTGATTTTATTTTTTGTTCACTCTGTTCACGCACACCTTTTTGTAACTGCAAAGTCACGCCAACAAACCATTCATTTATTCCAATTTTAAAATCAGAATCGGCTTTTTCTTTAACCGAACGATAGGCAATATCAAAATCAGAAACAGTACGCACATACATTTTCCCATGCTGATCAATCGTTGTTACATTTTTAACAACTGGCCAGATCTCACCACCCATTGCTCCAGCATTCATGGCTAATGCGCCACCCACTGTGCCTGGAATGCCGCATAAAAATTCTGCACCACTCAAACCTTGCTTCACTGATACTTTTGCAAGTTTCGGACTTGGAACACCTATTTCAGCATAAATGCAATAATCATCTCTTTCTTCAATTTTATTGAGTACACCACTAGTACAAACAACAACAGCATCTAAACCTGCATCACGCACAAGCAAATTACTGCCAAGCCCCACAAAAATAATTTGTGTATCTTCACTTTGTTGACTTAAAAATAAACTCAGGTCGTCTAGATCAACCGGCTTGTAAAAAACAGATGCAACACCGCCTACCCGCCATGATGTATGCTTCGCCATTGGCTCATTACGTAAAACATCACCACGTAATTTTTGTTGGTTGTTCATATTCATTGTTTGCATCATTTATTAATTATCGTAATTATCCAAATAGTTAAGTATTGTTCATTGTCACTAAACTAAGTAATTCTGCTTCCAGTTTTGCTGCCGCCAGTCCAACATTGCCTGCACCAAGCGTTACTAATACATCACCATCATTCACAACATTATTCACAGAAGTTGCTAGCTCACTTATATCTTCAACAAAGACGGGATCAACTTGCCCGCGTGTTCTAATCGCACGCGCAAGCGAACGACCATCAGCACCTGGAATGGCTGTTTCACCTGCGGCATACACTTCAAGCAAAATTAAAACATCGGCACTTGATAAAACTTTTGCAAAATCTTCAAACAAATCACGGGTACGGGTATAACGATGTGGTTGAAAAACAACAACCAACCGGTTATCCGGCCAGCCTTTGCGTATGGCTTCAAGCGTTGCGGCCACTTCACTGGGATGATGCGCATAATCATCAATATGCAAAACAGCACCCTTGCTTGTTTTTATCTTGCCATTAATCTGGAAACGCCGCCCTATTCCTGCAAATTTTTCAAAGGCGGATTTAATATCTTTATCATCAACCTCCAGCTCGCGTGCAACTGCAATGGCCGCAAGCGTATTTAAAACATTATGTTCACCTGGCATATTCAAAGTGATATCCAGTATTTTATCACTGTTTTTGGCTGTTACAGAAAAAGCAGTTCTGTTTTCATTCTGTTTAATATTAACCGCACGAATATCAGCGTCACTATGAATACCATAAGTTAAAACCGGCCGGGTAATTTTTGTTAGTAAATTTTTAACAACAGGATCATCCAAGCAAACAATCGCCAAACCATAAAAGGGTAAATGATGTAAAAATTCAAGAAATGTTTGCTGCAACACCTCAAAATCACCATCATAGGTTTCCATATGATCAGCATCAATATTGGTAACGATTGCCATCATTGGTTGTAAATGCATAAATGACGCATCACTCTCATCGGCTTCAGCAACAAGGTAATGGCTGTCACCCAAACGCGCATTGGAACCTGCACTATTTAATTTACCACCAATAACAAACGTCGGATCCAGTTTTCCTTCTGCCAAAACTGTTGCTATCAAACTGGTTGTTGTTGTTTTTCCATGTGTACCTGCAACTGCAATACCGTATCTAAAACGCATTAACTCGGCTAACATCTCTGCCCGCGGTACAACCGGAACTCGGCTTTCATTAGCCGCAATCACTTCCGGGTTTGTCTCATTGACCGCACTTGAAGTAACAACAACGTCACAACCTTTTATATTTTCAGCAGCATGCCCGACTACAATGGTTGCGCCCTGCGCCTGTAACCGTTTAGTCACTGCATTTTGTTGTATATCCGAGCCGGATATCTCATAACCCAAATTCAGTAATACTTCAGCAATGCCACTCATACCGATACCACCAATTCCTACAAAATGGATCCGGCGAATACGCCCCATTCCCAGACGACCTTCACGCTCTGCCAAATTATTCATACGCTCAGCCATGCGCTGACTCCTTTGCAGGCGTTACCATTAAATTACAACAAAGATCAGCAACCTTTTTTGCGGCATCTGGCATTGCCAATAAACGGGCATTTTCTGCCATTTGTAATAATTTACTGCGTCCCTTGCACAACAAGTTTTCCAGTGTTTGGATAAAGTCTTGCAACTCAATTTCAGGCTGACGAACAATAATAGCGGCGTCACCATCGGCTAGATACTTTGCGTTATAATACTGATGATCATCAACTGCATGCGGATAAGGTATTAATATTGATGCTACGCCCACTGCAGATAATTCAGATACCGTCAACGCACCCGAACGACAAATAACAATATCTGCCCAGTTATACCGCTCAGGCATATCGTTTATATAATCTACAACGACTGCATCAATCGACGTTTGGCTATAAATTTCTTTTGTCACTTGCAAATGCCGTAAACCGGTTTGGTGCACCACACTTAATGCGCATGTTTTTTCAACCGCATTAAATGCGGTCGGTAAGGCTTTATTTAAGGCTAACGCACCTAAACTGCCTCCCAGGACAAGCACATGTATTTTTTTATCCGTATGTGCAGCAAAACGTTCATCCGGTGGAATAATAGTTTCAATCTCTTTACGCACAGGGTTACCAACATGAACAGCCTGCACTCTGCTTTTAAATGTGCCTGGAAATGCCTGTACAACATGTGTTGCAAAATTTGCCAGCATTTTGTTGGTCATACCCGCAATGGTATTTTGCTCATGAATAACAAGGGGCTTACGTAATATCCAGGAAGCAATACCACCAGGGCCTGAAACAAAGCCGCCCATACCCAGAACCACATTGGGTTTGTATTTAATACAAATATATAATGCCTGTACAATAGCTACCGATAATTTAAACGGTGCTAACAACCAACCAGGTAAACCTTTACCACGCAAACCAGTAACCGAAATAAAATAAAGTGGGATTGACGTTACAGAAACTATTTTCTCTTCCATCCCTTTGCGGGTACCCATCCAGGAAACTTTGACGCCACGGCTTATTAATTCTTCAGCAACAGCAAGTGCAGGATAAACATGTCCACCTGTACCGCCTGTTGCTATTAAAACATGCATCATGTCATATCCTCGCGGCGAGTATGTTGACCGTAGCGATCATACTGCCGGGTTTCATAGTCAACGCGTAACACAAGGCCAATCGCAATACACATAACAACCAGACTACTTCCGCCATAGCTCATAAAGGGAAGAGTTAAACCTTTGGTCGGTAAAACGCCCATATTCACACCGATATTAATAAAGGCCTGCAAGCCAATCCATAAACCAATACCATAAGCAAGGTAACCACCAAATGGATGTTCATGTCGTTCTGCTCGTAATCCAATATATAAAATACGGAAAACAATAAATGCGAATAGCAAAATAACGACTATGCCACCCAGTAAACCAATTTCTTCAGCCATGACTGCAAAAAGAAAATCGGTATGCGCTTCAGGCAAATAAAATAATTTCTGCACACTGGCGCCCAGCCCCACACCCAGCCATTCACCACGGCCGAAAGCAATGAGTGCCTGAGTCAGCTGAAAACCACTATTAAAAGGGTCGCCCCAGGGGTCAAGAAAAGTAGTTAAACGCTGCATACGATAAGGGGATATAACAGCCAATGAACCCAACAAGCCAACCAGAGATAAAACCAGCAACAGGAATTGCCCAGGCTTTGCTCCACCTAACCACAGCATACCCATTGTGGTTGCTAATAAAACAACAGCCGCGCCAAAATCAGGCTGCAGCAATAACAGAAAAACGATAATCGAGAGTAAGCCCAGTGGCTTCAGGAAGCCGGAAGAATATTTTCTTAATACATCATTGTGACGCACTAAATAACCCGAAATATAAATAATTACAAACAGTTTCACAAACTCGGACACCTGAATACTAAACAAACCTAAATTAATCCAGCGCGTACTGCCATTGACCTGTTTACCTACACCAGGAATAAATACCAGCAGCAACAATAATAAACTAAGGAAGATCAGCAACAGGCCGCTCTGACTCCAGAATTTAAGTGGTACTTTATAAGCAATAAACAAGGCCGTCAGTGAAATTAAAAGATAAACAAGCTGCCGCCAGAAGTAATGCAAAGGATTACCTGTTAGCTCATCGGCAATCGATATAGAAGAAGAACCCACCATTACAAGACCAAGCAATAACAAACTTAACACGGCCAGCAATAACTGACTGTCACATGCCACAAACTGTCTGGCAGTAGATGCCCGTGTCGATGCTGATGTATAGGCTGCCTGTAGTGATGTCATTACTTACTATGCCCCACTCTGTCTTTCACAATAGAAATAAAAGACTGACCACGATGCACGTAATTATCAAACTGATCGAAACTTGCGCAGGCAGGAGAATATAAAATAACATCACCCTTCACAACCAGTGGCTCAATAAAGTCTATTGATTCTTCCAACGTTTGTACTTTTTTAACAGACAACCCGGCAACCGGTTTAATTGCATTAAATATTAATTCAGCATCCTCACCATAAATAACTATTTGCTTTATATTTTTAGTTAAAGAAGGAATCAGCTCGGAGAAATTCTGTCCTTTGGATTGCCCTCCCAATATCAAATAAAGCGGGTAAACCGAAAAACCCTTTAATGCGGCACTGGTTGCCCCAATATTGGTTGCCTTTGAGTCGTTTACCCAGCGCACACCTTTTTTGTTACTGACAACCTGGCTACGATGCTCCAGGCCAGTAAACTGATTGATTACTTTTTCTGTTTTACTCAGTTCGATATCAAAGACCGAGCATAAACTTAACACCGCCAGAATATTTAACTTGTTATGTTGCCCTGCAATTTTTATATCTGAAATATCAATTAAAGGTTGCCTGTTATGCCAGACCCACTCACGTCCATCTTTACTGTCAATATAGAAATTTAACTCTGTCGCACTGCCTGAACCAAACGTGATTTTATTGACATTAATGCCTTTTGCCATTTCAACTGTTTTCTGATCATCCATATTAACAACAATGTTACGGGTATTTTTAAATACCTTTTTCTTGGCATTGCAATAATCCTTAAATGAAGGGTAACGATCCATATGATCTTCACTTAAATTTAGAATAACACTGACATAGGCACCTAATTCTGGCGTTGTTTCCAGTTGAAAACTGGATAATTCCAGCACATAACAATCCGGTTCTGTGTCGGTTAAAAGATCCAGGCACGGTACACCGATATTGCCACCCACTCTTGCTTCCAGTCCGGTACTGTTCAGAATCTTACCCACCAGTGTTGTTACCGTGCTTTTTCCATTGGAACCCGTAATAGCAATAATCGGTGTATCCGTTAACATGCAAAATAAAGCCACATCACCGATTACCTGTTTCCCCTGTTGCATGGCCTGTTGAATATAAGGATGCTGAATAGAAATGCCGGGGCTGACAATTAAAATATCAGCCGCATGAAAATAATGTGCCTGGAATTCACCACAAATGATTTCAAATTTATTTTTAATATCCGTTATGCTAATTACACTGCTGCGACTATCAACAATAACAAAGTCAAAACCATTTTCTCTCAAAAAACGGGCGCACGACAAACCCGTTAAACCACCACCAACAATCAGGATAGATTTATCTTGCCACTGTTCTTTTAAATTAGAAATTTTCATTTCAATTTTGCCATTACTTAATATTAAACTTTTCTGTGCCAACATTGTTATCGTACTTTCAACATAACCAAACCAACTAAAACAAGAATAACGGTAATTATCCAGAAGCGAACAATCACCCGAGGCTCCGGCCAGCCTTTTAATTCATAATGATGGTGCAGCGGAGCCATAAGAAAAATTCTTTTGCCTGTTAGCTTGAAATAGGCGACCTGGATGATGACTGAAACCGTTTCCACAACGAAGATACCACCCATAACAAATAGTATAAGCTCCTGTCGTACTAAAACCGCCATAATTCCTAATGCCGCACCCAGTGCCAAAGCACCCACATCACCCATAAAAACCTGAGCTGGGTAAGTGTTAAACCAGAGAAAACCTAAACCTGCACCCACGATTGCACCACAAAAAATAACAAGTTCACCAACCCCGATAATATGCGGTATGGATAAATAACTTGCGAATTGCGCATGCCCTGTAAGATATGCAATCAAACCTAGCGCACCACCAATCATTACGGTTGGTAAAATTGCCAGTCCATCCAAACCATCCGTAAGGTTAACAGCATTACTCGAACCAACAATAACGAAATAGGTAATGATAACGAATGAGAAAAAACCGAGTTGAAACGT
The DNA here is from genome assembly GCA_003232015.1 of Gammaproteobacteria bacterium. The sequence continues at coordinate 8,095 of QIKU01000167.1, read as the reverse complement.
CAAATCTTTAAATATCGGAAATATAAATTGCAATTCAGCCGGGCTTGCCGTCTCAAATAAATAAACAGCCACAACCAAAGCGATAACAGACTGCCACAAATATTTATAACGGGAAGCCAGCCCTTTCGGGTTACGCTTTACCAGCTTTTTATAATCATCTACCCAGCCGATAACGCCATATGCAAAAGTAACCAGCAACACGACCCAGACATAACGATTACCGAGATCAGACCAGAGTAAAGTACTAATCCCTATTGCTACTAATATTAGAGCCCCTCCCATTGTCGGGGTGCCTGCTTTAATTAAATGTGTTTCAGGGCCGTCGTCTCTTATTGGCTGGCCAATATTATATTTGCTTAGTCTTTTAATCATTGACGGGCCAATAAGCAATGAAATGAGCAATGCGGTGATCACACCTAAAATACCACGCACTGTTAAATAATTAAAAACGTTAAAGCCGCTATAAAATTCCTGTAGATACTGGGCTAATGCATATAACATTTAATGTCCACCTGATTCCTGAGACACACTGCAAATAGCATTAACAATTTTTTCCATTTGCATTGCACGCGAACCTTTTACAAGTACACAATCCTGTGGCTGGATATTTTTTACTAACTGGTTAATTAATTCCTGATGCGTAGAGAAGTGCTGTGCGCCAGTGCCAAATTCATCACTGGTAACCTGGCTTGTTTCACCAATGGTATACAGATATTTAACATTCCCCCGTTTTATTGTCTGCGCAGCCACTTTATGCAGGGTAATGGCATCCGTACCCAGCTCACCCATATCACCTAATACAACATGGCAGGTACCTTTAAAGGCAGACATCACCTCAACAGCCGCAGCCAAAGAAGCAGGGTTGGCATTGTAGGTATCATCAATCACAACACTGTCATGCATACCTTTTTTACTGACCAGCCGACCCGGAACAGGCTGCATGGACTCCAAACCTTTTTTGATAATCCTGAAATCAACATCCAGTGCAACGGTAGCAGCAATGGCTGCCAGTGCATTCAGAATATTATGTTGACCTAATAGTGGCAGTTGCAAATCAAACTGTGGCTTATTCTTTATAATAATGGTTATTATATTATTTTCATTATGTGTAGCATACGAAACATCCGCATTATTATTTTTTCCAAAAGTAATAATCTTATTCTTGCCCGCAAGTTCTTTCCAGTAGCTGGAATATGTATCATCATAATTAATAATGGCTGTGCCACGATTATGTAAGCCTTCAAAAATTTCACCTTTTGCTTTTGCCACACCGTCAAGACTTCCAAATCCCTCTAAATGTGCGGCTGCAGCATTTGTAATAATGGCAACATCAGGGCTCGCTAATTGAGTCAGGTAGGAAATTTCACCCTGATGATTCGCACCCATTTCGATAACTGCACCGTCATGGCAGGATTTCATTCTATTTAAGGTAATAGGTACGCCTATATCATTATTAAAATTACCTTTAGTTGCCAGAACACCTTTTTTTCCTGAAGCTTTAGATTGCTGAGACAAAATACTAAACAACATTTCTTTTACCGTGGTTTTGCCATTACTACCCGTTACCGCAACCACTGGGTAAGCAAACTTATTCCGCCAGGCTTTTGCTATTTTCCCCAATGCGATTTTAGTATCTTTAACAATAAGAGCTGGCTTAACCTGTTCGATCTTGTGGTCGAGTAGATATGCAGCCGCACCCCTGTCATGTGCTGATAAGATAAAATCATGCGCATCATAATTATCACCTTTTAATGCAACAAATAATTCACCACGTTTAATTGTGCGGCTATCTGTATTCACACCATGTACTGTGCAGGCAATATCTGCAGCGTCACCATGTAATACTGCACCCGTTATTTCCTGTATTTCTTTTAGTGTCATTGTAAACATTGTTATTGGATACTCTAATTTAACAGCCGCTAAACTCATTGTTTTACACTTAAAATTTCTTTAACCACATTCATATCATTAAACTCAAATTTCTTATTCGCAATAATCTGAATATTTTCATGCCCTTTTCCAGCAACAAGCACACAACCTTTTGCACTTGTTTTTTTTATGGCCAATTCAAGGGCTTTCTTTCTATCCAACTCAACCATTACTTTTGCCTTATTACTTATACCTTGATTAATTTGCATGATAATTTCTTCTGCAGACTCATTACGTGGGTTATCATTGGTTAATACAATCATGCTTGCATAATTATCAGCAACCTCACCCATTTTGGAACGCTTGTCCTTGTCCCGCTCACCACCACAGCCAAACACACAAGTTAAGTTATCTTTAAATTGTTTTATCAGGGTTTGTAATACTTGCTTCAACGCATCGGGGGTATGTGCATAGTCAACAATAACCAGGGGGAAATCCGGCGCCATTATTTTCTGCATTCTACCGACAACCGGTTTAATGGTTGCGATTCTTTCTGCTATTTCATCCAGTGAATATCCTTGCAACTCTAAATAGGCACTCACTGCCAATAAGTTGCTGACATTAAAATCAGCCACTAAAGATGAAGTAATAAAAACAGAACCTTGTTTTGTATTTAACGTAAAGTCTGTTTTATTCGGGGAATACTGGATATCCGTTGCATAAATATCCGGGTTATTTATTGAGGCATCAATACCATAAGTAATAATATTTTCCGCAACAGTGGATTCTATAATATCCTGACCATAATGATCATTTACATTGATAATAGCCGTTTTGATATATGGCATCTGAAAGAGTTTGACTTTTTCTTTAAGATAAGCATCCATTGTTCCATGATAATCGAGATGATCCTGTGTCAGGTTTGTAAATATCGCCACATCAAACTGAACCTGATCAACCCGGCCTTGAGATAAAGCATGTGATGATACTTCAACAGCTGCAAATCTGGCATTCAGCTGAACAAAATCAGCCAATGTTTTATGCATAGTCACCACATCGGGAGTTGTATATGATCCCGCTGTAATATCAGGATAAACACCTGTACCTAATGTACCCACTAAACCACAGTTTTGTTTTTTACCTAAAACCTGTGCAATAAAATTTACACACGAAGTCTTTCCATTAGTACCTGTTACTGCAACAATATTCAAAAATTCTGACGGCTTGCCATAAAATAAACTGGCCATTTCACCCAGCTTTTTCTTTAAATCCACAATCGCAATTAAAGGTACGCGTTTCATCTGATTATTAGCCGACCAGGCAAAAGGAACTGCCGTTGTTTTGGCTTCCCATATTATCGCGGCAGCACCGGCTTCGATGGCAGAATCAATATAATCCAGACCATTTACAACTTCCCCCGCAACAGCAACAAATACATCACCTTGTTTTACCTGTCGACTATCCAGTTGCAAGTTGTTGACTGCAATATCATATTCTACCGGAAGGTGAACAATATGAGCTAGCAATGCACTGAGCGTTTTAACCACTGATTGTTGTTTAACGGTCATCATTGTCGTCCAGCCGTTGTTGTTTTAATAACGCCGGGCTGAGCAGCGGCATACCGGGTTTCGATATTAATTGCATCAGGCGCAATATCACGTATTCTTAATGCACCCGCCATTACTTTTGAAAATACCGGTGCAGCCACTTCGCCACCGTAATAAACACCATCAGTAGGTTCGTCAATGGTAACCACCATAACCATGCGTGGATTACTTGCTGGAACTAAACCGGCAAAAATTGAAAGGTATTTTTTATCACTATAACCACCCAACGTGATTTTTTTTACAGTGCCCGTTTTACCTGCAACACGGTAACCGGGTATACTGGCAAGTTTTCCTGTTCCTTCATCAGTAATAACCGATTCCATCATTGAAATAATCTGCACTGATGTATTTGCTGTTAAAACAGCCTGCCCTGTCACATCATTATCAACGCGGGTAAATTTAACGGGTAAACGCTTACCCTTATTGGCAATAACTGCATAAGCACGAGCTAACTGTAATGAAGTAACTGATATGCCATAACCATAAGATAAGGTTGCTCGTTCAATCATTTGTTTATCAGACACAGCATTGACTAACCCTGCCACTTCCCCCGGAAAACCACTCTGACTGCTCATGCCAAAACCAACTTTGGTATGTATTCCGGTAAGCCATGCAGCAGGAAGCGACAGCGCAATTTTACTTGCGCCTACATTGCTGGATTTTTGAATAATGTGTTCTAAATCAAGCACACCATAATTACGATGGTCACGAATCACGTTTGAACCGACACGAAACAAACCCGGACTGGTATCCACTTTTGTTGCAGGACGATACTTGCCTGATTCAAGTGCTGCGGCAATCGTAAAAGGTTTAATGGTTGAACCAGGTTCGTAAATATCGGTAACAGCACGGTTTCTGTAATTTTTACTTTTAAAATTCTTTCGGTTGTTCGGGTTATACGATGGCTGATTCACCATTGCCAGAACTTCGCCCGTTTTTACATCGAGTATCACTGCCGAGCCTGATCGAGCTTTATGTTTGAGTACTGCTTTTTTTAATTCACGATAGGTTAAATATTGCAAACGACGGTCAATGCTTAAAACCAGATCTTTACCCGGCCGTGCCTGTTTGATTAGCTCAACATGCTTTACAACACGACCCAGCCTGTCTTTTAATACCCGTTTTAAACCGGGTTCACCTTTCAACCAATCATCATAGGCAAGCTCAAGACCTTCCTGCCCGGCATCATCGATATTGGTAAAACCAATAACATGTGAAGCCACTTCGCCTGCAGGGTAGTAACGCCGATACTCACGTTGCAAAGAAACACCCGCCAGCCCCAGTGCCAGAATTTGTTGTGATATCTCAGGAGTAACATGACGTTGCAAATAAACAAAGTCACGTGTTTTACGCTGCATTACTAATTTGGTAATTCGAGACACTTTCACCTTTAAAATTTTAGCCAGCTTTGGCCATTGCGCCTGTTCAGTTAAAAATTCTTTTGGGTTAATCCAGACAGAATCAACTGGTGTACTTAACGCCAACGGCTCACCATTGCGATCAGTAATCATGCCGCGGTGTGTTGCAACCGGTACAACCCGTAAATAACGCGCATCACCCTGGCCTTGTAAAAAAGCATGGTCGAGTATATGTAAATCAAAAGCACGCCAGATTAATGCTGACACACTCAAAACAATCAGTGCCACAACAATAAACATGCGATAAAATTTAACCGGTGTATGTACTGTTACACTCATAATTTAATAATCACTGTGTTTTCATAGTTTGCATTACGCATATGTAATTTTTCAGTGGCAATTTTTTCTATTCGGCTATCTGTTGCCCAGGTACTTTGTTCCAGTTGTAACTGACCCCATTCAACATTCATCTGGTCACGTTCTTTATTTAAATTTTCAAGCTCAACAAATAATAATCTGTTTTGGTGTTTGCTATAGACAACCGATACAGCAGAAGCTAAAGAAGCCATTACCAGCGCAAAAATGATCAATTTTAATTTATCACCAAGAAAGTGGGTTAAAATAGTGAGCATTTGTTATACCCTCTCTGCAATACGCATAATGGCACTACGTGAACGTACATTTGATTTTACTTCCTGTGGTGATGCTTTAATTGCCTTACCAATACGGCGTAATTTTGAATTGACCTGCACATGCATCACCGGTAAATCAATGGGTAACTGCTCACCCTTTTCCATATCACGGATAAAGCGTTTAACAATTCTGTCTTCGAGCGAATGAAAGCTAATCACGACCAAACGCCCACCCGGCTTTAAAATATTAACCGCCTGCTGCAGACACTCTTCCAAATCGTCCAGTTCACTGTTAATAAAAATTCTTATCGCCTGAAAACTGCGTGTCGAAGGATCTTTGCCTTTTTCCCATTTGGGGTTGGCAGCAGCAACAATGGATGCGAGTTGCTTGGTTGTTTGTATCGGTGTTTCTTCACGCGCATTAATAATTGCGCGAGCAATACGTTTGGCAAAGCGTTCTTCACCGTATTCTTTTAATACTTTAGCGATGTCTTTTTCGTCGGCATCGGCTAACCATTGCGCAGCACTTAATCCCTGCTCTGGATCCATGCGCATATCCAGTGGGCCGTCGTTCTGAAAACTAAAACCTCGTGTTGCATCATCGATTTGTGGTGATGACACGCCTAAATCCAGTAACACGCCATCCACAGCACCTGCCCAGCCATATTGGGTAACCACTGCTTCCAATTCAGCAAACGATGTTTGTGAAATCGAAAATCGGCTGTCCTGGCTAAATTCTTTTTCTGCTGTGGTAATCGCCTGTGGATCTTTATCAAAAGCAAGTAACTGCCCATCTGAGTCAAGTTGCTCTAAAATTAAACGACTGTGTCCGCCACGGCCAAACGTACCATCTACATAACGCCCGGATGCATGGATGTTTAAGCCTTGTACTGCTTCATCCAGTAAGACTGTTTGATGTGTTAGCGCATCATTCATAGTGAAATATTCTCAAGATCCGCCGATAAGGTTTCGCTGTCGGTTTCGGTTAACCAGCTATCACGCTGCTCGTTCCAAACCTGCTCATCCCATATTTCAAATTTTTTGCCCTGGCCAATCAAGGTCACCCGTTTTTCCAGATTGACGCGTTCGCGCAGCAAGGGTGGCAACAAAATTCGACCACTGTTATCAAATTCACACTCCGAAGCATGTCCAATTAATAAGCGTTGTAATTTGCGAGTTTGGGGATTGATATTGGGTAAGCGCACTAACTGGCGCTCAATTTCTTCCCAAGCGGGAAGTGGGTAAAGGAGTAAGCAGGGATCATTTAAGTCGAGAGTAACCACTAACTGACCGCTGCACTGCGCAGTCAGCTTATCCCGGTACTTGCTGGGCATGGCCATACGCCCTTTCACATCCAGGTTCAGTGTATTGACACCTCTAAACAATTTGCCGCTCCTAAGTGACTGTTTATTATTAAAGTGATCCATAATGCCCCACTTGGATCCACTTTTATACACTATAGAGAGCAAATCACCACAAATCAAGTGATGTGGACCACATATTAGGTAAAAGTTTCTTTTATGACAATGACTTAGCGTTACTTATGAGCAGCAACGGTCAAAATTTACACAGTTTTTAAAAAATAAATATCCTTTATAATCAATAAATTACAAATGGCTCTTAAAGTGGATTTTTAAGAAAGTAGCCCCAGAAAAGGGGGAAGGAGGGGGAGTTAGCCGATAAGCCGGGTTCTGTCGTGAGCAATCATTCATCTGGTTGACACGTTGCCGTGCAACTCAAGCAACCTACCCAGAAACCATACGGGCCGCATGTTTCTGCCGCAATATTGCTATTTTAGCAGAATGTTTCTCTATTTGGTCTTGCTCCAGGTGGGGTTTTCCCTGCCACTTATGTTGCCATAAGCGCGGTGCGCTCTTACCGCACCATTTCACCCTTACCTTTTCCCGAGGGAAAAGGCGGTATATTTTCTGTGGCACTTTCCGTCGACTCGCGCCGCCCAGACGTTATCTGGCACCCTGCCCTGTGGAGCCCGGACTTTCCTCCGGTATTTAGTAACTAAATACCCGCGATTGCCTGGCTAACTCCTTATATTTAGTATCGCCGAATCGCTGCAGGAATGCCAGAGGTTAAATTTATAAACAGTAGCTTCCTCTTTCCACTAAAGAGACGGCTTCAATCTCAGCAAACCTACATTAAGTTAGACCCAACACCTCAATTAAGAACACAAGACACAGGGCCTTTAATTCGGTCTATGCATACGGTGGCTTTTGCTACTAGGGTTTTTAATTTAATTCATTACATTGTCATTGAGCCGGAGACCCAATAAACATCAACTGTCTCAAGCTTCCGCCACCCAATCCAACGTGGAATCCAGCAGAAAGCAAGCCAAAAGAACCGCCAACGGTACGCCGTAAATACTTATTATTCACAATGATTTTTTAACCAAGCCCGTCACGATTAATATAAACTGTAACTTGCAACCAACTTTGACAGGCTTGAGATTTTGGCGATCGACGATTTTATTCAGCTACAAACAAATGCTAAGTTCTTTACTCAAGTGCCAGCAACCCTGCACGCCGCAAAGTTTACTATAGCCGAATACCATGACACATTTTATACAGAGGAAAACATCCTTTTTCCTGAAAACATTCAACGTGCGGTCACAAAA
>QIKU01000244.1 GCA_003232015.1 Gammaproteobacteria bacterium | reverse complement strand
ATAATTCAGTTATGAAAAAAACTGCAATCTATCCCGGTACCTTTGACCCCATTACTAATGGCCATGCTGACCTTATTGAACGCGCAACGCATTTATTCGACAAGGTGATTGTGGCGGTGGCAAAGGCAACCAGTAAATCACCTGTTTTTAGTCTGGACGAACGCGTTGCATTAGCGTCGGATGTGTTAAGCCCGCTGGCAAATGTTGAGGTTTGTGGCTTTGATATTTTACTTGTCAAGTTTATGAAGCAAAAAGAGGCCACTATTATTTTGCGGGGTTTGCGTGCGGTGTCTGATTTTGAGTATGAATTTCAGCTTGCCAGTATGAACCGGCATTTAAGTGATGAAATTGAAACGGTATTTTTAACCCCAGCCGAACAATATACTTTTATATCCTCAAGCTTAGTGCGGGAAATTGCACGTCTTGGTGGCGATGTTTCTCAATTTGTTAATTCAAAAGTTGTGGCTGCGTTAAAAGCACAATTAGGCTAGAATAGCCTTTCCCAACCTGCTTTCAAATTAAAGAAATACTATGGCCTTATTTATAACTGATGAATGCATAAATTGTGATGTATGTGAACCGGAGTGCCCGAACGGTGCTATCACGCAAGGTGAAGAAATTTATGATATTGCTCCTGACTTGTGTACAGAATGTGTTGGTCACTTTGAAGTATCACAGTGTATTGAAGTGTGCCCGGTCGATTGTATTCTGCTCGACCCCGGTCATAAAGAAACGCAGGATGAGTTGATGGTGAAATACAAAGTGCTCGTTGGTAAGGCTTAGTTTATTCTGAAATTATAACTAAAGTTTGTTGTTACGAACGATAGATTAACAAAAGGCTTAGCAGTGAAAAATATTTTATCAAACCATCCTTATTTATTTTTTATTTTTTTCGTAGTCATTGTTTTTATTAAGCCCTCTGCTGTTTATACCAGCCCCTCGCAGCACGCGGCGATTGCAACAGCACACCCCATCGCAACACGAGCTGGCCAGCAAATATTAGCGCAGGGCGGTAATGCCTTTGATGCGGCCGTTGCAATCAGTGCAACACTGGCGGTTGTAGAACCGTTTAGTTCAGGGATTGGTGGTGGAGGCTTCTGGTTACTGCAAGAGGCGAAAACCCAAAAAAAGATAATGATAGATGGCCGTGAAACAGCACCGTTAGCAGCAACTGAAACGATGTATCAGGATAAGCAAGGCAAGGTGATAAAAGGTTTATCCATCAATGGTGCACTTGCTGCGGGTATACCGGGTGAGCCGGCAGCGTTAGTGCATATTGCAGAAAAGTATGGTCGTTTACCGTTGAGTCAGTCATTAGTGCCCGCTATTGAAGTGGCTAAGAGCGGCTTTAGAGTGACACCAATATACCAGCGAATGGTGCGCTTTCGCTTAAAAGCATTAAGGAAATCACCCGCCGCTGCAAAAGTATTTTTATATCGCAATAAAATTCCTCGTATTGGTTATTTGATAAAGCAACCTGATCTTGCCAAAACATTACAGGCCATTGCTGAACAGGGGCATGCTGGTTTTTATCAAGGTAAAATTGCAAAGGCGTTAGTTAAGGGGACGCAGGCAGCCGGGGGCATCTGGAGCTTAAAGGATTTGTCGTCGTATCAAATAAAAGAGCGCCAGCCGATTATTGGCCAGTATAAAAATTATAAAATTATATCGGCGGCACCGCCCTCGTCAGGTGGTATTGCTTTAGTCACCATGCTAAACATACTGGAACAATATGATCTGCAAAAAACACAGCCTGCACAACGTATTCATCTGACAGTTGAAGCAATGCGTCGTGCTTATCGTGACCGTGCCGAGTTCCTTGGTGATTCTGATTTTATTTCAATTCCGGTTAAAAAATTAATCAGTAAATCTTACGCCAGGGATTTAGCAAAAACAATTACATTAAAAAATGCGACCCCAAGTTCAGCATTAAAAAAAGCCATACCGGTTGTGCAAGGGCAGCATACAACGCATTTCTCAGTTGTTGATAAAGAAGGTAATAAAGTGTCGGCAACCCTAAGCATTAACTATCCCTTTGGTTCTGCCTTTATGCCACCGGGAACCGGTGTGCTACTCAATGATGAAATGGATGATTTCTCATCCAAGCCCGGCATCCCGAATGTTTATGGTTTGGTGGGTAATAAAAACAATGCCATTGAGTCAGGTAAACGCATGCTATCGAGCATGTCGCCGACGATAGTGGAAAATATAAATAACAGTGATTACGCTGTGATCGGTACGCCCGGTGGAAGCAGGATTATTACTATGGTGCTGCATGGCATTCTAGGCTTTACAGAAGGGAAATCGGCAGCTGCGATTGTCAGTGAGCCTCGTTATCACCACCAGTATTTACCGGATATGATTCAGATTGAAAAGAAGGCAATGAATCATAAAGTGCGTAAAGATTTAAAATTAATGCAACATCGGCTAAAAAAATTGAATGGAACGTATGGCAATATGCAACTTATTATTAATAAAAATAATAAGATGGATGTGGCCAGTGACCCTCGAGGTGAGGGGCTGGCGCTTATCATTAAATAAATTGAGTGTGGCTATATTTTGTACTGACCGACCAGCGAATTTAAATTTTCAGCAAGCTGGTTTAGTTCGGTGCTGGCGGCATTTATTTTTGATGAGTTATCATCACCATTCGCGGCCAGTTCATTGACGCTATGAATGCTCTTATTAATTTCTTCTGAGACAACGCTCTGTTCTTCGAGTGCAGTGGCAATTTGAGTATTGATAGATGAGATATTTACCACAGACTTAGTGATAACATCTAGCGAACCTTCAGTACTGGTTGCCTGCTCAACACTTGCTGTTGCTGTTTTTACGCCTTTATCCATAACTGCCACGGCATCGAGTGTACCGCTTTGAATGCGTTCAATCATGTCCTGAATTTCAATGGTTGATTGCTGAGTGCGGCTCGCTAATGTTCTAACTTCATCGGCAACAACGGCAAAGCCCCGGCCTTGCTCGCCTGCACGCGCCGCTTCAATAGCCGCATTCAGTGCCAGCAAATTTGTTTGCTCGGCCACACCTTTTATTACATCGAGTACTGAACCAATACTTTCGCTATTTGATTTTAATGCCTGTATCACTTCCGCTGCATGTCTGACGTCATCTGAAAGTGTTTTAATAATATTGATATTATCCTGTACAACTTTTTGTCCTGAGTGTGCTGATTGTTCAGCATCCTGAGCAGACGTTTCTGCCTCACTGGTTTTAGCTGCGATTTCCTGTACAGTGGATGACATTTGATTGATGGCCGTTGCAATATTATTGATTTGCATATTCTGCTGATGTGAGTCCTGTTGCGCAGAATTTGTTACATCGGTCATCGCTGCTGCTGCATTCTCAAGTTGTTGAGCCGTGTCTGCAATATTGGTAACAAAGTCTTTATGGCTTGATATTAAATGGTTAAATCCTGTCGCAAGCCCGGCTATTTCATCTTTGCCTTTAACGTCAAGCTGTTGAGTTAAGTCAGTATTACCAGATGCGAGTTTGTCGATTCCTTCCTGTAATGAAGCAATGGGCATAGCTATCGACTTTTTATAAACAAAATAAACGGCCATGATTGTTACCAGCAGCATAACAATCAGTGCATAAGTGATCTTGTCACTAAGCCAGGCGCTAGCTGCAACCTGGTTACTGATGTCACTGTTTATTTCAAGTATTCCCCTGACATCACCCAGCTTCCAGCCATTTTTTGGTGTATCAGGATGTGTGTTATGACAATTTACGCAACCCTGTGCAACCATTTTGTCGGCGACGGCAACACGCACGATATATTTGCCATTGCGTTCAACTTCCTTGACATAAACACTATCTGGATTTTTATTCAGAAAATCCCAGGCAGAAGACTGAAACTCATCTAGTACGCGTGATTTCCGATTAGGAAAAGGATAAGCACTATACAATTTTACGGTTGTTCCTTTGTCTTTTAACAGCGCGCTAATATCATGAATCATGGTGGCCGGTAAGGGAAATGCATTTGGGTTATTTTTATGATCGATAGCGGGCTTCATGTCTGAACCGGCTTTAACCTTACGTACAATATTTTGCACATAATATTTTCGAAGCACTTTAAACTGCGTTGCCGTTTGCTGTGCAGATTCGGTTGCACCAACGATGGCTTGCTGCTCGATTTCGCCTGGAATATATAAAGTAAGCGCAATAATTGATAAAGCGAGAATTGCGCTAATGGGGGCAACCAGTTTCCAGTATAGACCGGTTAATTTTAAGTGATTTAACATTTTTTGATTCCTGTAATATTCCCTTGTGGTGCTCTTTAAATTAGGTTTGTAAGTTGATTTTAGAGAAACACAAATTCGAATTAGCTATGAATTAATTATATCGGCCAATATATCTCCGACTTTAATAGTAGGGTATTAAAATGATTGCATTAAGGGATATAAAGGTTTTTGATTACATTTGTGGTTAATATTTATACAAATATCGGGGACAGTTAAGGTGAAGAACAGCTATTGCTGTCCGGCTAGCTTTACTGGGATGGTGGGTTGGTAGTGGTATTTAAAGAGGGTATAAGCATAAAGTGGCTTGCGATTCCCCAGATTTTTAATATTGGAATGTTAATGGGACTTAATAGCAATACTAAATTTAAAGAATCATGTCGTATGTTCCAGGTGGTTCAAATTCTGCTTTTCACATATGGTAGTGTAAAAGCCTTGTTTAAGGTGCCCTAGATTTTCTTATTCGCTTGGACCGGGTATAAAACCGTTATGGTTCTCAAAGGGGAAAAGTGACATTTCCCCGTGTTGGTCGGTAGCAGCGTGCGCGCTTTGTTAAAATGAATACTTACCGCCGGGCACGTTTTTCCAGTGCTTCGAAAAATAAACGTATCCGGTTGGCATTGGTGCCTGCATCGCCGCCGCTGCCAAAACGTGATGCTGAGCGCATATCAATTCGGCTGGCAGCGTTTTCTGTTGCGGTGATATGAATAGTGACATCATCGCTAAAGCCAAACCAGAATGTAGTGTCCGTTGCTTCGATATGCATTTCTACTCGACTGGGCTTATAGAGTTGCCAGCCTTTGTCACGAATAACATCAATAACAAGGTCATATGCCTTATCAATGGGGACGGGCAAAATTAATGGCTGGATGTCTGGATATGCCTCGTTCTGCCAGGCCGCTATTGCTACTCCGCCATAGATACGTGAATTGGGTGCATACCAGAATTCGGGCGGGTTTTCTGTGTTGGTTGTAATATCCTGGATTGGTGGTAAGTTTTCCTTGGCTTCTTTCCACGACTGCAAAAATAAAACCATGGGTACAATAATAATTAACCCCAGTAAACTAAAAATAAAACCGCGGCGCTTGCTACCGGGATGTGCCAGTAATAAACCGGATAAACATAAAGCCGCTGCAAGTAGCCCACCATAAGCAGCCCACTTAAGAATAACAACCGCAGTATCAAAATTCCACCAGCCTATACGACTTCCCAATGGCCCTGCCATTGCAACGAGTATAGCTAATATAATCAGGCTAAAACCAATAGCGGCTGGCTTATAGAGTGGTTTTTTATCGATTTGATTTTGCATAGTTAAACTTTTTGACACTGGGTACAGTAATAAGTTGCGCGTTGGCCGAGTACACAGTGGTTTATCGGCTTCTCGCAAACACGACAGGGTTCATTTTTGCGGCCATAAACATTCAGTTGCTGTTGAAAGTAACCGGGCTTGCCATCACTTTGAGTAAAATCTTTTAAGGTAGTGCCACCTTGCTTAATGGCTGCAGCTAAAACCTGTTTAATGGATTTAACCAGTTTTTCAAAACGAGGTAAGCTGATACTACCAGTTGCTTTGCGTGGATGAATGCCCGCAAGAAATAAAGCTTCGCTGGCATAAATATTCCCTACCCCGACTACAATATGTGCATTCATAATAAACTGTTTAATACTGACTTTACGCCTGCGTGATTGTTTAAAAATAGTTTCAGCGGTGAAATTTTCTGTTAAAGGTTCAGGGCCCAGCTTGTATAACAGCTTATGTTCCAGTGCTGGTTTTTTTGTCCAGAGGACCGCACCAAAACGCCGCGGGTCATGTAAGCGTAAGCATTGTCCATTTTTAAGCACTAAATCAAAATGGTCATGTTTACCAAATGGGGTGGAGGCCTTTACCATGCGTAAGCTGCCGGACATTCCAAGGTGGATAATAAGGGTGCCGGCTATGGTTGAAATTAAAATATATTTTGCCCGACGTTCAACTGAAATTATTTTATTATTCGGCAGTTCTTTTTTTAGCCTGACTGGGATCGGCCAACGAAGTTTTGGCTGGCGGATAATAACTTTAGCAACGGTTTTGTTGAGAAGGTGTATGGAAATACCTGTGCAGGTGGTTTCGACTTCTGGCAATTCCGGCATGCTTATTTTTTCTGTTCTGGTGATGACGTTGGTTCGGATTCTGCCGAGGCAGGAACGGGTAAGCTAAGTAGCAGGCTTTGTTTTTCTTCTGGAAAGCTGTATTGCAAGCCTTTTAGCTTATCAACTAAAATAAACTCTTTATCATTTCTTAGAATATAGAAAGTCAACTTTGTAGCATCTTTACTATAGAGTGAAACAGTCTGTTTGTTTGAAAGCTGTATCTTTGTGTTTATCGGGCTAACATCAACGGCCTGTGCATTTTTCCATTCGCTGATTAATTCATTAACGCTATCGACACTGAAGTTTTCTGGTTCAGGTATAACGCGCCAGTTATTATTTTCCAGTTTTAATTTTAGTTCAGGCAGTCTAAGCTGTGTTATTTCAAAATCATCAGCAAGCAGTTTATGATTAATGTAATCGGTTGCCGTACTATTTAAAGCATAAAAATAAGTATCGTTGGTTAAATGGAGTTTTTTGTTAACCGCAACATAGCGGCGCATTTTAAGCGGGTCAGAGTTACCAAATTTTATCGACACTGTATTGGGTAGGCCTTTATTAAAGACAACTTCCAACAGCGGTGTATCGAGTCCATAGGGTGCGGTTTCTTTTAGTGGGTAAGTGGATTGCGGCAAGGTTTCGACCAAACGCAATAAGGTATCCATACGGAACTGGTTGGTCGGCGTATTGTACGGTGATATCAGACGCCATTTATTATTTTTCTTTTCAATATGGATATCCTTTTTACCCTGGCGTTTAATGGTGATATTAACAACATCGGCCTGTTTAAGAGCGGTAATGGCGGGCTTATTATTTTGTTCTTCATCCATTGAATCTAATATCGCAAGACCAGCGGCGATAAGGATAAAAATAAGTAATGCGAGGTTGGTGATGTTTCGTTTGTTCATATTTTCTTTATTTAATATAAATTAGGTGTCTGACGGAATTAACGGTTACGACGCTTTCGCCAGATAATAATACCACTGGCAATAAAAATTACAGGCAGCCCGGCAAGAAAGAACAGGCCAATAATCGCCCAGAGCATTGGGTCAAGTTGTAATTGTTGATCCGGTGCGGTGGTCGCTGCAATACTGATCAGCTTGTCGTCATTATTAAGCCAGTTAAAAATCTTTAGCCCCATATCCTTATTACCCAGATTGCCAAGGTATTGATTAGATATAAAGTCGCTATCAGCAACAACAACGATGCGTTGGGTTTTATCTTTGTTTGAACTATTTTCCAGAACCATTGCAATAGTAATCGGCCCCATCGTATCAATAGAAGGGTTAAACTCGACAACGCCTTGCAGTTTACCGGCTTCGAGCCAGCTTCTTGTTGTTGACTGAACCAGTGGGCTTGCTTTCCAATGGGTACCCTTTGCATCCAACAGCTTTAAACCCCCACTGTGCGGGTAAAGTGTGCCCACTGTAAAGTTTTGAGTAATGGCGTGGGGGGGGTAATTTTCTGCCAATGCGGAAGTTGCAGGGATGCCCAACATTTGCGTGGTTGGGTCAACGATTACACCTTTAATAAATTCAATGTTAAGTTGTTTTGCCAGTGGCGCCAGTTTGTAAAGATTACCGGGTTCCTGTAACCAGAGTAAATTACCGCCTTGTTTAATAAAATCCTGAATGAGTTTAACTTCACCCTGTAAATAATTAATTTGTGGGCCGGCGATCACCAGTGTAGTGGTATCTTTTGGGATAAATATTGTTTCGGTTAAATTCAACGTGCTGATTTGTAAGCCCTTGTCCTTCAGGTTTTTAGTGAATAACTGGTAATCATGGTTGGCTTTGCCATCGGGTTTACGCTCAGCATGGCCAGTTAAAAAACGAATGGTATGGTTACCGCTGCGCAGTAGTCGTTGTAAGGTGTTGGTAAGATCCTGTTCTCTTATCGATAACAAGTGTTCGGTTCTACCACCCAGGCTAATAATCATTTCACCCTCAGCCTGAATACCGAGCTTACGGGTGGTGGTGGGATCAACCTCCGGGTTAATAAAAGCCAGTTCAATATTTTTTTTATGTTTTTGATATTTCCCAACAAGATCTTTTATTAAAAGGCGCTGTTGAGAAATGTCGGCTTCGCGTGTAAAAGCGGTAATACTAATATCATCGTCTATTTTTTTAAGTAGCTCAATACTGGCTGCTGATAAAGTATTGCGTTGTGTAGCCGTCCAGTCCGATTCAAACTTATATTTTTGTGTTAGCCAGGCAATCAAGAACATTGCAATAATAAATAAAACAATAAAAGTAATGTTTTGAAATTTTAGATTACGACGATTTTTTTTTGTTAGTTCCATTTTTAAACCTTAAATAAATTCTTAACCTGAACGAGTTTTTTGTGTTACTAGCATTGCCACAATTTAACGTTGTAAGCGGTCACCATCTAAACGACGAATAGAGAGAATTAAAAAAGTCGCCGAGACCAGAATAAAATACATAAAATCGGCTGAGCTGAATAAGCCTTTTGACATAGCTTCAAAATGGCGTAGCATCGAGACATATTCCAGTGCGCCACTGGCATTTGCATCCGCCACTTTATCGCTGGACCAGTCAAGAATCCACAGCATCAGTAAAACACCAAAGGTGCTGATAGCAGCAACCGTGGGCTGGGTTGTTAAACTTGACATATAAACGCCAATAGCAGCAAAACTGGTGACCAGCAAAACAAGCCCTAACCAGGCAGAAAAGAATAAGCCATAGTCCAGGCTACCACTAAAACTAAGTGACAAGGGCATTATCGCCAGCATAACGGCCATGCAAATCAGAAAGCCAACAACACCAAGAAACTTACCCATAATAATATCGGTCATGGACAAGGGTGCCGAAAATAATAATGCCAGACTTTTATTAGCACGTTCGCCTGCAATAACTCGCATGGTAATTAGCGGCGTTACCAGCATAAAAATAATCGCTGAAGTTGCAAATAACGGGGCGGCAATAAATTCTGTTGCGCCGGGTGCATTTTCAATGTTGGCTAGTTGTGGTTGAATTTGTATAAAGGTATTGAGCTGGGCAAGAAAAATATAAGCAAAAATAAATTGCACCACGCCAAGAATAGACCAGGCCAGTGGCGACAAAAATAAACTGCGTAGCTCGCGGGATGCAATGGTTAAAATATTCATGCGGCATCCTCCGTTGTTACTGGTTCAGTCTTTTGTGTTGCAGATTCTGACGAGGTTATTTCCACAAAAATCTGCTCCAGTGTTTTTTGTTCAGGGGTTAATTCAAGTAAGCCCCAGCTATTATTAATGGCTTCGATTGCAATTTGTTTTGCCGGGCTTTCGTGTGTTTCCGTGTTGTTAAAGTGGATGCGAACGCGCTTGTTTTCAAGGTGTTCGATTTTGAGTACATTATTTATTGCGCTGAGGACGGTATCATCCGGGTTGCTATCAAACTGAACGATAAGGCTGGTGGCCTGCATCGACTGATTTAAATTATCGATAGAGTCGCTAAACACCAGCTGCCCCTTATTGATGATCTGCACCCTGTCACAGGTCATTTGTACTTCCGGTAAAATATGCGTAGATAAGATAACACTGTGCTCTTCGCCTAATTCACGGATAAGTTTCCGAATTTCACGGATCTGAATAGGGTCAAGCCCCACTGTCGGCTCATCAAGAATAACAATAGCGGGTGTATGGATAATAGCCTGAGCAATCCCCACGCGTTGTTGATAACCTTTGGACAGGTTTGAAATTAAGCGCGATTTCACTTCCCCCAGCCCGCAGCGCTCAAGGGCTTTGTTGACCGCTTTGCTTTGTGCTGCACGATTAATGCCGTTTATTTTGGCACAAAAATGTAAATATTCTTCGACGCTTAGTTCGATATATAAAGGGGGTTGTTCGGGTAGGTAGCCTATTTCCGCTTTTGCAAGTTTCGGTTGATCGAGCAGGTCGAGGCCATTAATGGTTATTTTCCCGGCTGTAGGAGCGAGATTGCCGGTGATCATTTGCATGGTGGTGGATTTACCCGCACCGTTTGGCCCTAAAAAGCCTAAAACTTCACCACGCTTCAATTCAAAACTAACCGCGTTGACTGCTTGTAGTTCACCATAATGGCGTGATAAATGCTCGATGCGCATGAGTAACGGTGTTGTCATAATGTTTGTACTTTTAGTTAAGTTCAGTTCAGTCACGAATAAGCCGGTAAAACCGTAATATACCTTATTTTAATCTTTAAAAAATAAAATTTATTTTTAGATTATATGCATAATGTGCTCTACGAAAGTTCAACAGCCCCAGACAAATATTTCTAGCCTTACTCAGACTAAAACCCTTTATAATCCGTCACTATGAATATTTATTTAGGCGTTGATACCGGTGGAACCTTTACCGATTTTGTTTTGTATAAAAACAGCCAATTACGTACCCATAAAGTTTTATCTACGCCCAAAGCCCCTGAGTTGGCTATCCTTGCGGGTATAAAAGACTTGCAACTCACCACGCTTACGGCTGCCGATAATTTATATATTGTGCACGGCTCAACGGTGGCGACGAATGCAGTGTTAGAAGGTAAAGGTGTTAGTACTGTTTTTATTAGCAACCGTGGTTTTAAGGATATGCTGAGTATAGGGCGGCAGGCGCGTCGGGAGCTCTATAATTTGCAACCTGAATACAATTCAGCACCGGTTAAAGCCGACTATTGTCTTGAGACCGGTGGGCGACTGTCGGCGAATGGCGAAGTACTGGATGATTTAACCGCGCAGGATTTAGAAAACTTAGTCGCTCAGGTTGGTGCCTTAAAACCACAGGCAGTGGTGATTAATTTATTATTTTCGTATTTAGATAATCGCTTTGAAAAACAAATTTCGCAGGTATTGGATAAGGCTTTTCCAGAATTGTTTATATCATGCTCTTCAAACATTTTACCTGAATACAAGGAATATGAGCGCGGCATGACCACCTGGTTGAATGCGTATGTGGGGCCGTTGGTACAAGGCTATTTGCAACGCTTACAACAGGGCGTTGCCAATAGTATTGCCGCTAAAACAACCATTACTGTGATGCAAAGTGCTGGCAATACCATTGCCGCAGAATTGGCAGGTGAACAAGCGGTACATATGCTGTTATCCGGGCCGGCAGGTGGCCTGGCTGCAGCCGAACATGTTGGCAAACTTACAAAATTTAAGCGTCTGCTAACCTTTGATATGGGTGGCACCTCAACGGATGTCGCTTTAATTGAAGATAAAATACAACTCACCAATGAATCTAAAATTGCAGACTATCCGGTCGCTATTCCAATGGTGGATATGCATACCATTGGTGCTGGGGGCGGGTCGATTGCTTTTATTGATGGCGGCGGGTTGCTGCAAGTCGGCCCTGAATCGGCGGGCGCTAATCCGGGGCCAGCCTGTTATGGCCAGGGTGGTGATCAGCCGACGGTTACCGATGCGAATTTAGTGCTTGGGCGGCTGCTACCCTCGGCATTTTTAGGTGGTGGCATGTTGTTAGATGTTGATGCGGCCTTTAATGCCATTAACATTATGGCGGAGCAATTAAGTTTGAGTTGCGAGCAAACCGCGCAAGGTATAATTAAAATTGCCAATGAACATATGGCTAATGCACTGCGGGTTATGTCGGTACAGCGTGGTATTGATCCGCGTGATTTGTGTTTAACCTCCTTTGGTGGTGCTGGCGGTTTGCATGTTTGTGCGCTGGCCAATGCTCTGCAAATTTCAACCGCAATGGTGCCGATACATTCAGGTGTGTTATCGGCTTTGGGTATGCTGGTTGCGCCGAAGGGAAGAGAGTTATCCCATACCTTTAATGTCGTGTTGAGTGTGTTACTTCAAAATAAAATTACTCAGGTACTGAAAAATTTAATAGCGCAAGGTGAGGCGGCATTATTAAAAGAAGCGGTTGCAGATGAGGATATTACTATTACCACTCGCCTGGATTGTCGTTATCAGGGACAGTCCTATACTCTGGATATCCCGTATGCGTATCTGGAATCAACAGCGGTTCAGCAATGTCAGCAGGACTTTATTGCGCGCCATCAGCAACGTTATGGCCATAGTTTAGATTTACCGATCGAAATGGTGAATGTTCGGGTAAGTTTAAATGCCCTCCAGAAAACGTTCACATTAAGTGAAGTGCCGGTTAAAAATAAAGTATCTGAACCCATGTATAGATTGGGTAATGATAAAGAAGTCGCTGTGTATCAGCGTTCAGATTTAGCCGTTTCACAAATTATTAACGGCCCGGCACTTATTATCGAAACAACCGCGACAACATTTGTTGACAGTGGTTGGCGGTGTGAGATGGATGTGTTTGGGAATTTAGTTTTGGTTAATATACTTTGATCTTAAGGCCGAACAATAAATAAACTATTAGGCTCTTTAACAAACTCAACCCTATCCAGCATCGCCTGCGTCATATGCACGTTGTTTTTATCATCAATCAATAATACATATTCAATCCCCATTTTATTAGCCACTTCAACCCACTGCTTTGGACCGGCAACAAACAGGGCGGTTGCGGCGGCATCGGCGGTGGTGGCATCGGGGTGGATAACCGTTACCGACAAACTGCCTTTAGCGGGGTAGCCGCTGCGCGGGTCAATAATATGGTGGATACGTTTATTGTTGGCCAGATAATAACGCTCATAACTACCCGATGTAAAAATGCTATCACCACTTTTTGCTTTGATACTGGCGATGGCGGTATTTTTGTCGCTTGCGAGTGGATCGCGTATACCAATCACCCATGGCCGTTCGCCATGCTGGCCAATGGCTTTTAAGTCACCACCGGCACTGATCATGATATTTTCAACCTGATAGTTTTGTTTTAAATTGCTAATGATTTTTTCCAGCGCATAACCTTTTGCAATACCGCCTAGATCGATGCGCACGGCAGGGTTATTACAGGTAAAGCGAACACCCTTGATAGTGATGTCCGTCATTAGCGGGTTTGCTTTTAGCAACGCCTGTATTTTGGCATCGTCGGGTGGGGTGTTTTTATCAAAGGAATCCTGCTGAAAGCCCCAGAGTTTTACCAGATTACCAATGGCCGGGTTAAATAAATGGTCACTTTGTATCGCCAGTTGTTTTGCTTTTATTATTAAAGGAATAACCGATGTGGGCGCTGAAAAAGTACCGGCCATTCCACATAAGCTATTAGTGCGCCCCAGCGGGCCAGACTGCCACGGGTGCCATAATATATGCATGCGTTTCAAGTCATCTTCGATAGCGGTAAAGACTTGTTGTGCCTGCGCTGCGCTGACATCGCTTACCTCAACTTGAATGATCGTACCAAAAGAAAAAATGGATGTTTTGTAAGAAGTTGGTGCTTGTTGGCAAGCGCTTACACTCAGTAATAACACTAAGCTGAATATTAATCGGGTTAAATAAATCTGAAAAAGACGGCGAGACACGTTTTTACTCCTTCGCGTTATTATTTTATTTTTGCTTCAAGTGCATCGAGCAAGGTTTTGCTGATATTTAAGTCGTACAGCTTATCGAGTTCTCGAATGCAGGTGGGGCTAGTGACGTTGATCTCGGTCAGGTAATCGCCAATTACGTCAATACCAACAAAACTTAAGCCCATTTTTCGTAATGTGGAGCCAACTTGTTTACAAATCCATAAATCACGCTCGCTGAGCGGTACGCCAACACCGCTGCCACCTGCGGCCAGATTGCCGCGAGTTTCACCTTTTGCGGGCACCCGCGCCAGTGCGTAAGGGACGGGTTCGCCATCAATCAGTAAAATACGCTTATCACCTTCACTAATTTCGGGAATAAAACGCTGTGCAATAATCGGGATTTGGCCATATTGGGTCATGGTTTCTAAAATAACGGCAATATTTGGATCAGCCTGTTTTATGCGGAAAATGGATGCTCCGCCCATGCCATCGAGTGGTTTAACGATAATATCGTGGTGTTTGCCCAAAAAAGCTTTTAATTGTGGCATATCGCTGGCAACGAGGGTGGGTGCACAGCATTCTGGGAATTGCAGTGTAAATAGCTTTTCATTGGCATCGCGCAGGCTTTGAGGCCGGTTAACCACTAAAGTCCCCTGTTTTTCGGCCAGCTCGAGTAAATAAGTAGCGTAAATGTAGTTCATATTAAAGGGCGGATCTTTGCGCATAATGATAATATCAATATCGATAAGAGATGTTGGTTCTGCTGCACCTAACTTGTACCAATCTTGTTGATTTAATTGAAGTTTTATCGGTAAGCAGGTTGCGGTTGCCGCCTCATTGTAGGCTAAAGAGCGCGGGTTAATGTAGTAAGTTTGCCAACCTCGTCTCTGTGCTTCTTCGAGCATGGCGAGGCTGCTGTCTTTGATGGGATTCAGTTGTTCAGGAGGGTCCATCACAACGGCAAATTTAATGGGCATGGGTGCTAATCTTGTTTAAATGTCTGGAATTTTCAGATTAACATAAAATAATCTTTAAAATATGGGCAATTCAGAGTAATACGGTTACAGCCAATAATTAAAGAATGGTTAAAGATTGACCAGTGAATTGCCGATATTGACTAATCAGATGTGTAAATCTGTTATTATTTTCGGCGAAAAATGATCAATTCTGGATGCTTTGCTGATGTCCTGCTAGACTTAGCTGTACTGTATTGAAAAAGGAAATATCCTAAGTAATATAAATACTTATGGATTGTTCTTAAAAACTATGTTAAATATTTATTTGTAAATAATCTCTTTTAAATCGAGATTGTTTTTTTATGGGTTACATTTTTTATGGTTAATCGGCTAGTTTAGATACTGTTAAAAAATATAAAGAATAAAGAATTTTGGAATTTAGAAAATAGGCATGAGTGATATTTATCAGGATTTAAAAGTGATGGTGATCGACGACAGTAAAACCATTCGTCGCACCGCTGAAACTTTATTAAAAAAAGTCGGTTGCGATGTAATTACCGCAACGGATGGTTTTGAGGCACTGTCAAAAATTGCAGACAATAACCCGGATATTATTTTTGTCGATATTATGATGCCGCGTTTAGATGGTTACCAAACCACCGCTTTAATTAAAAATAATAAGGTGTTCCAGAAAACACCAGTGATTATGCTTTCAAGTAAAGACGGTTTATTTGATCGCGCCAGGGGGCGGATAGTTGGTTCTGAGCAGTACCTGACAAAACCTTTTACCAAAGAGGAATTGTTAGGCGCAATTAAACGACATGTCCTGGATGAACGAGCCAGTTAAGCTTGTTCCGTAAAATTAATTGATTGAGGTTGTATTATGGCTAATATTTTAATAGTAGATGACTCTCCAACAGAAATTCATGTGTTGCAGGGAATATTACAAAAACACGGGTACAGTGTTGAGGCTGTGATGTCGGCTGAAGAAGGCATTGCGAAAGCAAAAGCATCAAAACCGGATTTAATTTTAATGGATGTGGTGATGCCGGGTATGAACGGCTTTCAGGCAACACGGGCTATTAGCAAAGATCCTGAAACACAACATATTCCCATTATTATTGTATCCACAAAAGATCAGGAAACGGATCGTGTCTGGGGAATGCGCCAGGGTGCAATAGATTATATTTCAAAACCGGTCGATGAAACAGATTTTATAAATAAAATAGTATCTGCTTTAGGGGAATAAAGCGAACAATTTAATTAAACGGTAACGAGACACTTTAATAAATGAACAGCGCCGCACAATTATCGTCCTTTGCTTTATTAAAGCAAATTGAAACACGTTCTCAACAACGTGCAATTGGCTTGCCGCAAAAAACAGAGGTACGTCGCACATGGTCCGGTGTTGGGTTTCGGGTTGGTGATATGCAGCTACTGGTAACGATGGCAGATATTGCAGAAATTCTGAAATACCCGAGTATTACCAAGGTACCCAGTACCTTGCGCTGGGTGAAAGGGTTGGCCAATATTCGCGGTAACCTTTTGCCAATTATGGATTTGAAAGGCTTTGTTGAAAATGACTTTTCCAGAATCAGAAAATCATCGCGGGTTATTGTGGTACAGCATGGTGAGTTAAGTTCAGGGTTATTAGTCGACGAAGTGTATGGCATGCGGCATTTTTTTACTGAAGAACACAGTGAAAATCTGCCAGCTGCATCGGATAAATTAAAAGCGTATTTAAAGGGTTCGTTTTTGCAAAACGAAGTCGAATGGGGTGTTTTTAGTGTGGCCAAACTTGCTCAAAGCAGTGAGTTTTTAAACATTGCAGCACGTATTTAAAAACGAGAACAATTAATAATAGTTTAAAGTAAACGTACTCAGGAGTTTAAGATGAATACAGGAAGCAAGAATCGCCTGGCAGGTATATCGACTGATCGAATAATGCTTGTATTATTTGCATTTCTGATTGCTTCGGTAATTGCATTAGGTGTGACCTATATTTTCGTTGCCGAAGAAGCCAGTCTGGATAAAACCTATATCAGTAAAATTGGTGACCAACGTGTTATATCGCAGGAAATGGCAACGCTGACATCTCAGGCTTCACGTGGTGATCTGGCAGCATTTCCATTACTCAAAAAAGCACGTGATGACTTTCAGGCGATTCTTGAATATCAGCAGGGTATTACGCCTATGGCGGCTGGCAGCACAATGTCGCCATTGAATGATCTGGACGCTTTATGGGCTGAATACAGGCAAAACGTAGATATCATTTTAGAGCGACGTGAAGTGGTGGATTCGATGCGTTCTTATATTCAGAACATTGATGAGCAAATTCCTGCGCTGCTTGCATTAACAGACGAAGTTGTAGATACCATGGCAAAGCAAAAAGCACCGCCCTACCAGATTTATATTGCAACCCGTCAGCTAATGTTAACCCAGCGTATTTCAAGTAACGTGGGTAAAGTACTTGAAGGTGGTGAGGAAGCGGTAACGGCAGCAGACCGGTTCGGTCGTGATGCGGCCTTGTTCGGTCGGGTCGTGCAGGACATGTTACGCGGTAATCCACACTTACGTATCCAGAAAATTATTGAACCCGGTGCACGTAAAAAGCTGCAACGTGTGGCCAAGCGGTTTTATAAAATCCGTAATCAGGTGGGTGCGATTTTAGAACGTTCGCCTGAAATGTTCCAGGTGTCGGCTTCTGCGCAGGAAGTACTGGACTCAAGTCAGGTGTTACACAACAAGATTAAAGAGGTTGCCGCCAGCTACCAGGGCGTTATTGCTTCTCGCTGGACAACAACCGCAGCAACATTATTCGGTATTTTGTCATTAGTGTTTGCGGTATTGCTTGGTTTTGTTTACTGGCGTGATTCTAAAATGTCACTGGAAGTATCAGAAGGCCAGCGTTCACTGGAAGAAGAAACCAACACCGCTAACCAGGAAGCGATTTTAAGATTGCTGGATGAGATGGGTGATCTGGCGGATGGCGATGCGACGGTTGAGGTTGAGGCTTCGACCGTCGGCGAGGTTCTGACCGGCCTGGTCAAGGCTTATC
>QIKU01000213.1 GCA_003232015.1 Gammaproteobacteria bacterium | reverse complement strand
CGGCACGGCCACTGAGCCCAAACTACAAAACGTTGAAATTAACGCAGAAGACATTGAAGGCCTGCTTGCCTTTGGGTTGCAGGAAGAGATTGACCTGACCATTGTTGGCCCCGAAGCCCCTCTCGTTGCCGGTGTTGTCGATGCCTTTACAGCATCCGGCCTGAAATGTTTTGGCCCCACTAAAGCTGCCGCCCAACTTGAAGGTTCAAAAGCCTTTAGTAAAGACTTTCTTAAAAAACATCACATCCCAACCGCCGCTTACTCTGTATTTACAGAAGTCGAACCAGCCATAGCCTATGTTAAACAACAGGGTGCGCCCATTGTTGTTAAGGCCGATGGCCTCGCCGCTGGCAAAGGCGTTATTCTCGCCCAAACAGAAGACGAAGCTATCACTGCAATTAAAGATATGCTCGCTGGCAACGCCTTTGGCAAAGCCGGTTCGCGGGTGGTAGTCGAAGAATTTTTACAGGGAGAAGAAGCCAGCTTTATCGTTATGGTCGATGGCAAACATGTGCTGCCGATGGCTACTTCGCAGGATCATAAAGCACGCGACAATGGTGACTTAGGCCCCAACACTGGCGGCATGGGCGCTTATTCCCCGGCACCGGTTGTTACAGACAGCATTTATAAACAGGCCATGCTCGATGTGATTATGCCCACTGTGCAAGGTATGATTGATGATGGCCATCCTTACACGGGCTTTTTATATGCTGGCTTAATGATAGATAAAACCGGCAAAGCCAAAGTGCTGGAATACAATTGCCGCTTTGGTGACCCGGAAACACAACCGATTATGATGCGCCTGCAATCCGATCTGGTTAAACTCTGCCTTGCTGCTGTTGATGGCAAACTCGACACTGTGCAGGCCGACTGGGACCCACGTGCCGCACTCGGCGTGGTTCTTGCCGCCGGTGGCTACCCTTATGATTACAGCAAAGGCGACATTATTTCTGGCCTCGATACTCATGTTGAAAATAGCAAGATATTCCACGCCGGCACCGCGTTAAAAAATGGTAAAGCCGTTACCCAGGGTGGGCGGGTATTATGTGCCACCGCATTGGGTAATTCGGTCAGTGAAGCACAAAAAACGGCCTATGAACTGGTTAAAAGTACCCATTGGGACAATGTATATTACCGTACAGACATTGGGTACAGGGCAATAGATCGTGAAAAATCGGCTAAATAGCCGCTATCTCCCTTAAAATAGTGCCAAACAAGCGCGTGCTCGCACATATTCGGTGCACATTTATCGCCAGTAGAAATAAACGGCACTGCCTCTACTTTTCGCTCCCAGTTTTCGATAGAATACGCCGTTCGCACGATCCGGCACTGGCGCATGCCCAACAGATAGCAGTGACAGCGCAGCGTTGAAGCAAAACGGCATTCAACCCTCTGGCTCGTAGCACCTAATTTTATAACTTTTAAATTTTACTCATTAAGGAGTTCGCATGTCTGCTAAACATCCTGTCATCGCGGTTACCGGTTCATCTGGCGCGGGCACAACAACTGTAAAAAATGCTTTCGAGCATATCTTTTTTCGGGAAAAAATTGATCCTCTGATTGTAGAAGGTGACAGTTTCCACCGTTACGATCGTGCATCAATGAAAGACGCCATTGCCGAGTTCGCAGAAAAAGGCAAGCAACTGAGCCACTTTGGCCCAGAAGCCAACCATTTCGATTTAATTGCTGAAACATTCAAAAGCTACGGTGAAAGCGGTAGTTGCAAACGTCGCTACTATTTACACAGTGATGAAGAAGCCGAAGAACATAATGCACGCTTAAAAACCGATTTAACCCCTGGCCAGTTCACACCCTGGGAAGACATGAAAGCCGGTTCTGACCTGCTTTTTTATGAAGGCTTACACGGTGGTGTTACCGATGGCGACATTAAAGTTCACGAATTTGTAGACTATTGTAAACCTTGAATGGATCCAGAAAATTCATCGCGATAATGCACAGCGTGGTTACTCGGCAGACGCCATTGTGGATACTATTTTACGTCGTATGGATGACTATGTGCATTTCATTACACCACAGTTCTCACGTACCGACATTAACTTCCAGCGTGTGCCCACGGTTGATACATCTAACCCATTTATTGCCCGTGATATACCAACGCCAGACGAAAGCTTTATTGTTATTCGTTTCCGTCGCCCAGATGGAGTGGACTTCCCATACTTGCTCAATATGATTACGGACTCATTCATGTCTCGTCCAAATACAATAGTTGTCCCTGGCAGCAAAATGGGCTTTGCAATGGAATTAATCCTCAATCCGATCATTCATGATCTTATTGAACGTAAAAATAAAGCTTAGACTTAAAAGCTTTTAAATAAGAAGCCGGGCACAGTTGCCCGGCTTTTTATTTTGTATTATTTTAAACTCCATCGACTTAAGCGTAATAAACTAAATAATGACAAGCTATATTATCAGCCATACAAGCGACCCCGACTGGCACATTGCCTTGCAGCAATGTGTGCAACAGTTACAGGAACAAAAACCGCAAGAAATATCAGATTCAAATTGTACTCTGGCTTTTATTTATGTCACCAATGACTATGCACCTTATTTTAAAAAAATTATTACTGAACTTAGAATACTATTCCCATCCATTGACTGGATTGGCACCATCGGTCTTTCAATCTGCGTAACAAACACCGAATACGCTGAGCAACCAGCGATGGCCATCATGTTAACCGACATTAAATCATCCAGTTATCGTATTTTCAGAGAACAGGCCAGCGTTCAAAACAATGAAGACGCATCACAACTTCAGTTTGCCATTATACATGGTGACCCGCGCAACCCGATGTTAACAGAACAAATCGAAACGCTCGCCAATACACTCGAACCTGGCTATCTTGTTGGCGGTTTAACCTCTGCGAAAGATTATTTTTATCAATATGCCGATGGCATAACGGAAGGTGGTTTGTCCGGTGTTGTTTTCAACAACGCAAACAACATCATGACCGGCCTCACCCAGGGTTGCAGCCCCATATCCGATACTTTCACCTTAACGGAATGCGAACACCATATGGCGCTTAGCATTGACAACCGCCCAGCACTGGATGTTTTTAAAGAAAATATCGGTGAAATCCTTGCCCGCGACATTGATCGTGCTGCCGGCTATATTTTTGCCGGCTTCCCGGTACAAGGCAGCGATACCGGCGATTATCTGGTGCGCAATATTATCGGCATCGACCCGGACAACCACTTTATTGCCATTGCCGATGACTTAAAACCCAACAGCCCCATTATGTTTTGCAAGCGGGACTCGCAAACCGCCATTGACGATTTAAAACGGATGCTAAGCTCCCTGAACAATCGCCTGCAAGGGAAAAAGCCCAAAGGCGCATTGTATATTTCCTGCCTCGGCCGAGGCCAGCATATGTTTGGTGACGTCTCCAGCGAAATGAAATATATTACTGAAGTATTAGGCGATATCCCCACTATTGGCTTTTATGCCAACGGCGAAATTGCCGGGCAACGCCTGTATGGTTTCACCGGCGTACTGACCTTATTTTTGTAAAACTATCTTTTATAAGGGGACACTCATGGACTGCTTATTTTGTAAAATAATTAACGGCGACATACCCGCAGAAATTATTTATCAGGACGATGACGTACTGGGCTTTAAAGACGTGAATCCCCAGGCGCCCACTCATGTTTTGTTTATCCCTAAAACACATATCGCAACAGTGAATGATTTAGCCACAAAAGACGCTGAGCTTATCGGCAAACTTTTTCTAGCGGCAAAAAAAGTCGCTGCGGACACAGGCTTCGCAGACGAGGGTTATCGTTTAGTAATGAACTGCAATGCCGGTGCGGGGCAGACTGTTTTCCATATCCACCTGCATATGCTTGCTGAACGCACTCTGCACTGGCCGCCCGGTTAAAGTGGCTTTAACAAGATTCTATTTTCTAATAAGATTCTATTTTTTTTAATAAGGTGCTATTTTTTAATAAGATGCTGTTTTTTAATAAGATCCTGGGGCATCACCCTCACCCCACCGTTGAGTACACTCACATGAAAACCGGCCTGCGCTAAAATAAAAGCCGCCGCCGAACTTCTACGGCCGGTATTACAATAACAAATATATTGTTTATCTGTTTCAAGCTCATCCATCCGCATGCGTATTTCATGCAAGGGAATATTGTTCGCTTTCGGTAAGCGACTATGATGATACTCACTGGCATGACGCACATCGAGCCAGATATCCCCTTTTAAGGCTCTTATTTTTGCTTCTTCCGGTGACACACGGTTCAACATCGGCTCTTTTAATAAATGGTCAAAGTCTTGCTTAGACAACTTCATTAACACGCCATCGGTCATCATCGTAATCGATGCATTGCGCTGGCCACCCGAAACCAGTGATTCTTCACCAAAACTGGCACCGGCTTTTAATTGTGCTAGTTCAATGGTGCGCGTCACCTGCGCTTCGCCGTCTGTTAACACGTAAAACGTCTCACCCGATTCACCCTGATGAACCACGGTCTCACCTTTTTTCACCTTGACCGTTTCCATTCGATCCAGTAAATCTTTAATATTGGCCGGGGGTAAATTCTTAAAAGCCATAATATGCCGCATGCGACGCATCCAGGCACCTTTTTCAACGGGTGCAGCATTGTCTGTCGGCACGATTTTATCACTGCTGGTTTCAATTACCGTTTGTTTGTCGTCCTTGTCATTGTTAACGGCGGCTTCAACTTTTTTCTTATCTTCGCTCGCAGGCTCTGGAGCTATTGACTTTGGCTCGGCTGTTTCAGGTTCTTTACCTGTGTCCGTTTTTTGTTCTAATGCTGCTTCTTCTGTTACAGCTTGCTCTGCATTGTCATCCGCACTGTCTTCTTTTTCCTTTGCGGCCTTGTCTTCAACATCGCCTTGCGCACACCCTTTTGCAGCAGCATCTTTATTTTCAACATCGGGGCTGTCGGTTTTATCTTTGCTCTGTTGTTTTACTTTGGCTGGTTTTTCTTTATCTGGCTTATCTTCCTGCCTTTTCTCACCCAGTAATTCTTCCTGCACCGCCAGTTGATCCCACATCATCATATAATCAAGAACACTGTTATCGATACGTAAAAACTCAACCAGACCCAACGCCACACAGGAAACCTGCCTTGGCTGGCTGTCATCTAATGGAAATTTTGCACTGTTATGGCGCGAACTGATCACTTCATCAAAGCTGCCATCAGACGAACTGAGTTGCACGTCACCCTGCAATAAATACAATGTCTGGTTATCCAGATCACCTTCCCTAAAAAGGCTGACACCAATGCTCACCCGCTCAACATAAGCCAGTTTGGCGAGCTCTTCTAAACGTTCGTTCGAAAGGGTAGAAAGAGGTTCTAAACACATTAAGCGTTCAATATTGATTGTTGAATTTTTAGCCATATTGATTCGTTATTTTCGCTGCAAGTTAATAAAATTATTAAGTTTAAACGCTATTACTATTTTGTGTCAGGTTTTTCCTACAATTTATAGCCAAAAATAAGCACTACGTTGCAAAATACACACATAAATTAATAACTTCACAGATCAACGCTAAAATACTAAAGTTTTCAGGCTTTCCAGTCGCTAATAGAGTCCATAATAATGAATAATATACCTGGGTTAAAAGATGCCGGAAATATCGATA
Organism: Gammaproteobacteria bacterium; assembly: GCA_003232015.1. The sequence continues at coordinate 14,185 of QIKU01000213.1, read as the reverse complement.
AACAATGTCGTTAAAATTCTACTCGACACTTTAAAAATACCCTACGCCAGCATTGAATGCCCCGACAGTATCAGCATAACAGAAAACTGGGCTAATCAGGCTGTTCCGGCAGAGCATCGGGTACGTATCGTATTAATGCGCGATAACAAATCGTCCATCATGGCCATGATTCCAGCCAGCCATCAACTGAGTCTGGAAAAACTAAAAACCGCACTCAAGCGCCAATCCTTGCGTTTTCTGGATATTAAAGAACACAAAAAATTTATTCACTATTTTATGACTCAGCCGCGTCAGCTCTGTTTGCAAATGGGAGTGCAACTGATTATTGATGAAGCCTTAACAAACCTGGACACGGTGTATTTTGAGTCACCGGTTTCAGGCCAAATCATTAAACTCAACGCGGGTCATCTTGAAAACATAGCAGCCGATGCCTTAATTGGCAGCACCTTTTCAGACCAACGTGAAAATCCACAGAAAAGCAACAGCCCCAACTCGGTACAACAATTTAATTTAAAAGAACGCATTAACAAGATAAAGCAGTTGCCAGCCATGCCCGAAGTGGCAACTCAGTTATTAAAACTGCGTAATAATAAAGATGCCACCGTTGAACAACTCGCTGAAATTATCATTTTAGATCCAGCCATTTCGGCTCAGGTTATTCGCTACGCTAACTCGCCTTTTTTTGGCCAGCACGGCAAAGTTAATTCCTTATCCGATGCTATTTTTCGGGTACTCGGCTATGAGTCGGTTATGCATCTGGCTCTGGGGATTGCAATGGGTAAAGTATTTAAACTGCCAACCGGTGGCCCAGTCGGGCAAACCCGTATCTGGCAGAACGCAACATACTGTGCCGCCTTGTGCCAAAAGCTCGCCGCGAAAGCCAACTGGGACAAGCCCCTGCAACCGGGTGTGGCCTACTTAAGCGCACTATTGCATAACATTGGCTTTATGGTAATGGGGCAACTCTTTAAGCATGAATTTCAATGGTTAAATAAAGTCATTCAGGCTGAGCATGAGACTCCTGTTACTATCATTGAAGACAAACTCTTAGGTGTCAACCACACCGAAGTAGCAACGCTATTAATGCAACAATGGAACATGCCTGGCGAAGTCATTGCCGCAGCTAAAGAACATCACAACGATGACTATACAGGTGAGCATGATGGCTATGTCAAGCTCATCCAGATAGCAGACCGGTTACTTAAAAATCATAATATGTCGGATGCAGCAAGCGAGGAGATACCGGCCGAACTTTACAAATACTTTGGTTTAACCGAAGAGCAAATATACGAAACAATGGATGAGATTTTACAGGGTAAGGATGATTTAGATGCCATGACGATGGCTATGATTGCATAAATCTCCCTGATTCATCCATTTCAGGTTCCTTAAATCCGCAACCCACCTAAACGCTTCATAGACTGACGACGGTGCCACAAATAGCCCAATAAAAAACCAATAATAATGCCACCAACCAACCAGATAGTTGAAAAACCATCACCTGGCCTGGCACTACTAATAATTTTTATTGCCTGACTATGCTGAAGCTCTGCACGTTGTGTTTTTAAAGAATCAATTTGATCATTTAAAATTGAATTCGCTTCTTCCAGCGCAGTTTTTGCCTTAACAACATCCTGCAATTCCTGCTGTGCTTTTTTCTGCAGATTTTCTAAATCTTTTACCCGTAATATTGCCGGTGTTTTATCCGTCACATAAATATCTTTAATCCAGCCTTCCAGCCCCTTATCGGTACGGATTTTAATAAAAGGATCCTTTCGCTCTAACACCTGCAACTTCATGCCCGTTAAAACAACACCCACGGGTGCCGCAAGCTGGCTCGGCTCGGGTCGCACTCCAACACGCAGCTGATCATTAACAAAAACAGACTGAGCCAGAACACTGGCCGAAGATACAAGCAATACTAAATAAAATATCGCACTGAAATAACGCATATCGAAAATTTAATCCTTAAATTATTATCTTGCATGATGCAAAATTCACACCTTAATTATTCTGTTTTAACGGTCAAAACCTTAAGGACTTTAATTATAACCACGAAACAAGCGCATATATCAGTCTTTTCAGCTTATTTTGGTGATTATTTGTCTTTTTCAGATTAATTGCCGGGTAATTGCGCTTCGAGATCAATAAAGATCCCACCCGCTTCAATAATAAGCGGCACGGACTGCAAAGACTGGCCACGACAAGGACCGTAAATACACACCCCATCCTCAGGTTGAAATAATGCACCATGCAAACTACAAGCCAGATAGCGCTGCTCAAAATCAAAGCACTGATCTTGCTGCCAGTTCAAATTCACACCTGTGTGAGGGCATTGGTTTAAATACGCCACCAGTTGATTATCGCCATAGCACACCAGTAAAATATCAATCTTACCATTGTGAACCACATTCTGAATTGGAATATCCAGAGTCCGGCACTGTGGTGCACTTAAACTGTTCACTTCTGCTATTTTTATTAACTCACTCATTAGAAAGACAGCATAACAAAATAATAATTGACTAACGTAGTTTTTACTTTTATTTTACAAAAAAATGAAAAATACCTTGTATAATAGTGCTAAATGATTATAGTGTGCGCTATCTAGTATTTTACTTTGCATACATACCAAGCAAAATATTATAAAAAAATTAATACTCATACCTAAGTCAATCAGAAATAAGCGAAATCAGGAGTTATCATGGCCGCTAAGAAAAAAACTAAAAAGAAAGCAACAAAGAAAAAAGCAGCAGCAACTGCCCCAAAAATAAAAGCAATTAAAGAACCCTTTACTAAAACTCAGCTCTTAACTACCTTAGCTGAACGCACAGACATGAAGAAAAAAGACATTGCGACTATCTTTGATGAGCTTGCTTTAATCATTAACGGCCATGTTAAACGCAATGGCGCTGGTGTCTTCACGCTTCCTGGATTACTTAAAATTAAAGTTGTACGTAAGCCTGCAACAAAAGCACGTCCGGGAATTAACCCGTTCACAGGTGAAGAAACTATCTTCAAAGCAAAACCTGCACGCAATGTTATAAAATGCCAGCCATTAAAAGCATTAAAAGAAATGGCACTTTAAAATTTAGATTTTAAAATTCGCATTACAAAAAACCGGAGCTTTAGCCCCGGTTTTTTGCTTTAGTATTATTACTTTTAAAAACAGACAAAGTTCACAAACTACTGAACAAGCCACGCCAGTACTTCCATAGTCGAGCCCACTTCGCCATCCACCACTCCAGCATGGGCTTGCTGACGCGCAGCTTTATTATTTTTTAAAAAGCGAGTCATTAATAATGTTTGCATGCCAACGGCCTTTGCACCGGCCAGCTCATCACTGCCACCATCACCAATAAACAAACATTCCGCGGGCTGCACAGATACAAGTTCACAGGCATGCTGGTAAATTCCGGCATCCGGTTTTTTTAAACCAACGGCACAGCTAAACACGCTGTAGTCAAATAGAGGGGCTAACGGTGAATCTGACCAGGCCTGGACTTCAGCCGTCGAAGCATTAGAAACCAGAATAAGTTGATAGTTTTGTAGTTTTAACTGTTCAATGCCCTGTAGCACATCGTCCTGAATATGCTCGGTTAAAGCGTAGTTAAAACGTGCCTGCCGCTCATCAACTGCCTGTTGGATCAGCGCTAGAGGCATTGAAGGTGTGTGGCTATGAATAAGCGTTTGGATCACATCAAAGGCTTCGGTTGGCTGACAAATTTCATGGTGCTCACTAAAACACAGAGCATTCCACTGTTCACGCTCAAGGCCAAAAATATCGGCAGTCATCCGGCCAATAGAAAGCGGCACACTGCCAACATCAACCAGAGTTGAAAATAAATCAAAACACAGCACTTTAACCATTGAGTATAAATTAAATCAAAGCATACCTAAAAATCAATCCTTATCCCCAGAAAAGAGCCTTTTTCAAGATTACGCCCACTAGTTTCTGTCTTCAATTTTATTTTCACCCGCTGGTAACCAAAATAAATATTGGCTTGTGGTGTCATTTGATAGCTGATACTCATACTGTATTCACTAAACGTGTCCGCGTCAGAAAAGGTAGTGACATTCGGTGCCATATAGTAACTAACACCGATGCCAAAACCTGCCCAGTTTTCAGGACTTAACAACAAATCACCACCCAGTGCAATTAAAGCCGCGTCACTATTATTAATGCTCGTATAGTACACGCGGCCACCCACCGAGAGTTTAAGCGCTGCGCTCTGGTTTTCATGTTGTACCTGCACCCCCATATGCAGCAAAGTCGTATTACCCGTTCCAGTCGCCAATACGCCCACTTCAACATCGAGGCTGCCAATTTCCTGCCCCCATGCCTCGGTAATATAAATAAAGCGCAGGCTATCTTCACCAAGCACAGCCCGCACACCCTGCGCTTTGAGTGGCGTACTTATCAGTAATAACAGAATCCCGGTACTAATCAATCTATGCATAAGCTTCCCTTAACCGCCCTTATTGTTCTAATTTGATGAATAACGGGAAACATGCATATTTCTTGCCATAAAAAAGCCCCCTTTACTAAATGGCTAGATTTCAGAGGGCTTTTTTATGGCCTTGGCACAAGGCTTAAATACAGAATATTTTACGGCTTCTCGGAAGGGTCGCTTATGATTTTTTCGATATTGTTCACCATTGATGCCGCACGTTCAGGCGTTGTGGGTAACTTCCCAAATTGCAGTGTGATGTCATGTCGGTTATGGGCATCTAAATCGATTCGATCCCGTACTTCGGGGTTTTCTTTAATAAAATCAAGGAACAGATCGCAGTCCAGGCGCACCGCCTCAACCGGCGTAATCGCCGTTACCGATGCTCCCCGTGGTGCGCCGGTGAGTATCGACCACTCGCCAAAATAATCACCGGCGCGCATTAATGCAAGGTTAATTTCTGAACCGCCAAAATTATGTGTTACTCGCGCCGTTCCGTAGATCACAACGTAAAGTGCATCACCTGCTTCACCTTCTTCTACAATTTTATTGCCTTCCGGGATACCCACTAACGAAGAACGTTCAACCAGATCCTGAAGCGCCTCGTCCGATAAATAACGCAAGGAAGCAACTCCGCGCAAGGCTGTTTTTGTAATACGCGACTGGTACCGTTGGATAATAGCTGCTCGCAATAACCTGTTCTTATCAACTACTTGTGTCAGGATTTCACCCGGAATTTCCAGTAAAACAGACTGTTTACTTACCGTGACGGTTGAAACACGTGGCGAATGATAGAGCGCCGATATTTCACCAAAAATCTCACCCTGCCTTAAGTGAGCTAAAATAACACTTTGCTCAGCGTCTGTTTTACTCACTTCCACTTCACCAAAAACCAGAATAAAAACCCGGTCACCTTGCTGGCCATGCTCGCACAGGACTTCACCTGGCAAAACACTGCGCACCACACCATGGTCGAGTAAAAATTGCCGCTGTTCAACTGTGAGCAAGTCACCGAAGGCGGTCTCACTGTCCATTGCATTTTCAACGGCATTCATTATATCGCTTGCTGCATTCGTCATTAACTTTCCCCGTTACTGTCCTTTGTGTAATCATCGGCTAGCTCAATGTTTATTTTAGGACATACTTCACAGTTTTTAAGACGAATTATTAAATAGTCTGGACTAATTGTATTTTTTGCGAAATCAAACAAAATCAGACTATTTACAAACACTTTTCGCTCCAGCCATTTCCCTCAATTTTAGCCGAATGCTATAGTTAGGGCTGGTCTTACAACAAAAACAGCTCATCTGCATTTAAGGGCAACTAAAGCACGATGTTAATCCCGATTGAGAAAAAACCACAATGGCAAAACCCGCCCATTCTGAGCATTATATTAATATTAATCTCTGTTGGCGCTTATTTTACCTGGCAAAATAATGATAAAGAAAATGAAGCCATCGCCTTTCAGTATTATATTCAATCCGGGTTAGCCAGGATTGAAACACCTGCCTATATCAAATACACAGAAAAAAAAGATGCCGCAACAATAAAAGAATTGTTAGCACAACAACCTCAGCAGGCCTACCGCTTCGCATTAAAAAAAATCATGGTTGATGGCCAGTTCCTGTCACAACTCGATGCCTATAAAATAATTAAATCTGACCACCCTCAATTTAAAATATGGTTACAAAAACATACTGAATTTAAACGTTTGTTAAACCGTATTGTTAAATACAAGTACGGGCTTAAACCCTATCAATATGATTTTCAATCGCTGGTTATTCATAATTTCCTACACGATGATATCAGCCATTTGATTCTTAATATGCTTTTTCTTTTTATGTTTGGTTTTGTTATTGAGCTTGCAATTGGTCGCAGTGCTTATTTATTTGTGTTCCTGGTTTCGGGTATAGCATCCGGTACCACACTGATATTGCTGGAGCCAGATGCAGCCTACTGGGTCGTTGGCGCTTCAGGTGCCATTGCCGGGCTGGTCGGCTTTTATACTATGCTGTATGGCAGACGCAGAATTCGTTTCTTTTACACTGTTATCGTTTATTTCGGTTATGTTACTGCACCCGCACTGATACTATTACCTGTCTGGCTCATATATGAATTACTCAATCAGTACCTTTTTCTTGATCAGGTCAGCAACCTGTCCCATATTGGTGGTCTGCTAACCGGTGCCGCACTGGGTCTCATTTATAAACGCTACCCGCAGTTAATCCACGCGAAAACTATTCAGGATAATTCACAGCAGTTCAACTTTAAAAAGAAATTTCAACACGCCATTGATTTGGTCGCACAACTTAATTTTAACAAGGCTCATAAAATACTCAATGAATTGCTGATTAACCAACCCAATAATATCGATGTGGTTAAACAACTTTATTTTTTAGAAAAAATTCACCCTGACACTGATCAATACCATGTTTTTGCTCATCAGCTAATTAAGCTCGCTGGTGAAAAGTCAGGTTATGAAAAATTAATTTATCGTGTATACACTGAATATTCAAAAACAGCTAAACCTTCTGCCAAGTTCACACCGGATCTACTCTATTATCTTGCTACGCTATTTTCAAATAATAATTATCTCGACGATGCCGAAAAAATATGCCACTACCTTCTTAAACATGATGGTAATACAGATAAACAACCTGAATTATTACTCAGTTTGATCAATGGCCTTAGAAAATCAAACCGCACCGAGCAGTATATGAAGTATAAAGATTTGCTGGTTAAAGACTTCCCCGACAGCAAACAGGCACGAATAGCTGCTACTTATTAATACAAAAGGATTCTTCAGAATTTTTCAGATTGAGTAACCGATTTAAGAATACCAAGGTACTCCCGCACTTCTTCTATGCCCTTGTTTTGCGGGTAACGTTCCAATACAAAATGTAATATATTAATCGCCTTGTCATCCTGATTAAAATGATCAGACATAATCCGCGCAACTATCAGATAAGCCTCGGGTATCTCTGAATAGGCAGGGTGATCTTTATGTAAGTTATTAAGTAGATGCATGGCTAGCCGGTGCTTACCACTATTAACAAACGCGGATGCCATGGCCAGGCGTTGCGCGGGCTTAACTAAAGTAATTCCTGAATCTTGTTTGTAACAGGCAATAAAGACTTTCATTGCCTGAGTAACTTTCCTCTCGTCCATCAACCGCCCAACAAAATCAGCACAATGTGCTCTGGCTGCATCAACATTACCCAGCAAGTGCAATAACTTCTGGTAATAACCACGCGCATGCATATCGCTGGGGTGCTCGGTAATTAATTTTTCCAGTCTTTGCTTAGCCTGAGTATATTCGCCTTCCTGAATCAGAATTTCAATATCAATCATTGTCGACATTCTCAGTTTAAAAACCGGGTCATCATCCGTTTCAAGCGAGCTACTTGAAACTTCAACATCTATACCAAAACCGATTTTTTCATGATACTGATACAACACATAGCCCAGCATATTAAAAATACTGAGCAAAAAAAACATACTGATAAAAACATCAACACTTAAATAAAACTCTTCAGGAATTAAGCGATTAACATAATAAATAGCGGCCGCCGCTGAACTTAACATCATAAAAAGAAATGCATACAAAAGCACATAGGCAAAACCAATATTTTTTACAATATGAAAATGCAGCAACGGATTAAAGGCACTGGTAAAACTGTGTTTAACAGCCAGCACCATGACACTGGTAGGCAAAAAGAAAAGTGTTACGAATAGAATCGTATAAAATAAGTAGTCATAGTCTATCTTCTGGCTATAATTATAAGCCATATAGTTGAGGGCAATAATCAAAAAGATATTGAGTATATGCTTAAAGGGGAGTTCCAGATCCCGTGTAATCATCTCAAGTGAAAAAGCACGTGCCGACAAATAACCATGAGAGGTATCTTCCAGAACAACATAAGCGTATTTCATAAAAACAAGAATACTGAGCACAACAGCAAGAATACCAAATAATGTACTCCCAAATGCTGCAATCACTGCAACAAGTAAAACCATAATCCCCATTGATACGGCATTGAATGGGTACATAAAAAAATAATGCAGCCGTTGCCAGAAGGGTAATACTACATTTTCTGCTCCCACAACAGCCAATGACTCACCACAAATAACACAATGCGGCGCTTTATCCTGGTGAGGTTTAACACAATTAGTACAAAAATTAATGCGACAGGAATGGCATGACCATCGTGCGGGTAAATCGTAATGGTATTTGCACGCTATTTGTGACATAGAGACATTAACTTTTTATATAAAGGTCTGGCTAAAAATATTAGCCTATATATAATAGATTAACTATTCAAGCAGGATTACAAAATGAAACGCTTTTTACGAATACTGACTGTTATACTGTTCTCTTTTAGCTCACTGGCCTATACATCGCTGGTATCAGCATCCCAAGCAACCGTGTCAACACAATGGCTGGAAAACCACCTTGATAACCCCTCGGTTGTTGTTATTGATATGTCGGATGAAACCCAATACCAGCGCTTTCATTTAAAAAATGCCATACAGCTACCTTACCATGTGCTTAACCAAAGGCTTAAAAACGGTGTTTCTGTCAGTATCGGGCGCAATAACATTGTAAAATTGCTCGGCTTACTCGGTATATCTGCGAGCAGCCATGTTGTTATTTATGATGACATGGGCGGGCTGCATGCTGGCCGCTTATTCTGGGAACTTGAACGCATTAACCATAAGCGTGTGTCATTACTTGATGGTGGCCTGGTTAAATGGATATTAGAAGGTAAACCGGTAACAGCAAGACCTTACCCTCCGGGCAAAAAAACAAATTACCCACAACCCAAACTGACTAAAGATATCCGCTTGGCCAGCATCGAAGAAGTTTTACCCGCAACACGCGCAAAAGACACATTACTGATTGATGTGCGTACTAAAGAAGAATACATGGGACATGTCAAGCAACGCCGCAGCGGACATATTCCGGGGGCTCGGTTATGGAGCTGGGATAATGCTGTCGATTTTGATAACCAGTTTAAATTTAAACCTAAAAGCGTCCTGCAAGACGAACTAAAACAAATTGGCTTAGTCAAAAAAGATCAGCCTGTTATTCTTTACTGCCGTTCTGCACACCGTGCATCACAATCGTATCTTACCCTACGCTATCTTGGCTTTACCAATGTGAAAGTATTTGATGGTTCGATGAAACAATATGCACAAACTGCAAATGCGCCACTCACAAAGGGTTTAAAACCTTAGGCGAATTGACTCTTTAATAATCAATCCGCAGCAACAGTGCGGTCTTTTGCCCAGCGTCTCAGGCGCTCAATGGGTTCAGCCATCACAACAGATAACGGTTTTGTTTGTGATATTGCTTTTAGTATCAGTGCGTCATTGACCTCTGTATGGTTGGCATGTGCCGCATAAAAAGCTGATACGATAGCCTGTTCAATTTCCGCACCTGAAAAACCTTCTGTATGTTTAGCTAAATCTCCCACATTAAAAAGCGCCGTATCAAGCATGCGGCGTTTTAAATGAATTTTAAAAATACTCACACGCACAGCATGCTTTGGTAAGTCCACAAAAAATATTTCATCAAAACGCCCTTTGCGGATCAATTCGGGTGGTAAGGCGTCAATATTATTCGCCGTTGCAACCATAAAAACCGGTTTGTTTTTTTCAGCCAACCAGGTTAACAAGGTGGCTAATACCCGCTGGCTCGTGCCGCCGTCATTGTCTGAGGTGCTTAAACCTTTTTCAATTTCATCCACCCATAAAACACAAGGTGCCATGACTTCGGCTGTTTGCAGTGCTTTACGTAAATTCTTTTCTGTTTCACCGTGGTACTTATTGAATAAAGCCCCAAAATCAAGATGCAGCAATGGCAAACCCCAGATACCGGCAACCGCTTTTGCGGCAAGCGATTTACCACAGCCCTGCACCCCCAGTAATAGCATTCCTTTGGGTGGGCTAAGGCCGGGGATTTCTTTAACAAAGGCCTGCTTGCGTTGTTTTAACCACTGTTTGACAACTCTAAAGCCCCCCACATCCGAAAATTTCTCAGTCTGATACTCAAATTGTAAAATACTGTCTGCATTAAGCAGCTCATACTTTGCTTTTAAAACTTCTGGAATATCCGATTCGGTGATGGCACCGTCATCGTAGATTGCACCACGTGCCAGCCGTTTTACTTCGGTTAAAGTCAGGCCAGTTAGGTTGCCCAGTAACATTTCATAAGCCTGTTTATCGGCTTTAACCCGCCGATCATTGTTTTCTTCAGACCAACTGTCAGCTATTTTTTTAACTTGCTGTGCAATCTGTTTTCTGCCCGGCATACTGAGCTGAAAACTAGCGCTAAAGTTACTCAGTTCATCAGGAATAAGCAGATTATGGCTAAGTAACACAACGGTACGTGGTGCGTCGGCATAGCCAATAGCAATGTCTTTTAATAAACGGACATGTAAGGGATCATCCAGATACGGATGAAAGTCGGTTAAAATAAAAACGCCCGGGTGCAAGCTTGCTTTAATGTGTCCTAAAACATCCGGTGGTTGCGCATTATGCCGTTGAGGAGAAAAACCTTCTTCAAGGCGCAAGAGACCCTCGGTAATGCTCCATCGATATAAAGGTATAAATAGTTGGCGGGCAACCGAAGTCAGTAGTGCTATCGCACGACGTTCTTCTTTTGTTTCTAAAGAAATAATCGGTACACGGGATTGAACCAATAAACTTAAATCGTGTGAATCCTTCATTATATTATTTTTTTATTTGTCGATACAAACAGGATACCGTGCTGCTCGTAAATAAAAAGAAACCTCCCCTGCTATTTTATTAAATCCATGCAGTTGAATCAGTGCTCTGAATCTATAAATAGTAAATTAAACACTCATCAGGGGAGGTGCAAGCAAAAAAAGCTGCCTGACTTTAAAGCCAAGTGCAATTTGCACGGTTCTAAATCTGTTTTCATTATACCCAATATTTGTGCAGGGTACAGAAAACAGGAGCAAATACTTAGCCACGCCAGTAAAATGCTAGCACACAATATAACGGTAAGATATTGAAATTAATGGACTATTTAGTCTCTGAAATTTTCATACTGCAGCGGGATTTCCAGACTGGCAGCCTTTAAAAGTGCAATCACAGCCTGTAAATCATCCCGCTTTTTGCCCGTGATCCGCAGCTTTTCCTCTTGAATCGCTGTTTGTACTTTCAACTTGGCCGCTTTGATGAGTTTAATCATTTTTTTGGCATCGGCTTGTTCAATGCCCTGACGAAGCTTAACCAGCTGCTTTACTTCTTTACCCAACGGGGTATGTGGCTGAACGTCCAGACAGAATATATCAATGCCCCGCTTGTGCATTTTATTCTGAAGAATATCAAGCATTTGCTTTAGCTGGAATTCGGCTTGTGCAGTCATATTGATCGCTTCATCCTGACGTTCAAATTTGGCATTGGCGCCTCTAAAGTCAAACCGGGTGGTCAGCTCACGGTTAGCCTGGTCAACCGCGTTGGTTACTTCGTGCATATTGATTTCAGAAACCACATCAAATGAAGGCATAGGACATTCTCTCTTTAGTTAATCTCGCTGTATCGGTGTTTAAAGTTTAGTTGTAGTATATAGTCAGTTTGCCAACTCGTCTGTTACGAGCTAAACAGCTATTTATTATACTCACATCTAATAGATATTTATTTCTAGAAATATTGGTTTAAAAAACATATCTATAAAGACAAAATTTAAGGTAGTCATAAAATAATGTCAATCGCTACAAAATCAATTTTAAAATTAGCCCTTCTTGCCGGCCTCTCAGGCTTTATCTTTTCAGGTTGTGCAACCGTACAGAGCGAAAGACTTGCTCTACAGTGCAGTTCAGGTCTGACAACGGCTAAAACAGAGCTTGAAGACGCTAAACTAAATGGCTTTAGTAGCCGGGTCGCGTGGAGCAAAGCTGCGACATTACTGGCAGCCGCAGTTATTCAGCAGCAATTTGACAAATACCCGAACTGTGTCAATAAAGTGGCCCGAGCCCGTTATTATATTCGACGCAGCCAGGAAAAGTGAACAAAAAAACGCCGCTTTCAGAAAATATACGCCTCAAATATAAAAAACCAGCCGAGGCTGGTTTTTTATTTGCCAGCTAAAGTCACTTTCATTATGGGAAAGCCGGGATATTGGGCTCCAACCCTTTCATGTCGGCTTCAGGATGATGTCGGGTTACCATCTCACTAATTTCAGCTACTTTTTCAACGGGTACATCAACGATAAAAAGTATCTTACCACTTGAAAGTTCCTTTTCGAAACGACGATGCCGGGTATTAGGTACATTAACTGCAATCAAAAATGAGGAAAATATCCCTAAAAACAAACCGGCAAAAAAGGTTAACATAATAGTAACGCCTTCATACCCAGGAGAGACCATTCCTAAACTAACCACTATCGCTCCTAAGACAACACCCGTTAAACCTCCAACGGGAATCCCTCTTTGGATAGAATGAATTAAATCACTTTTCTGCAAAATATTGGCTTCGGGCAAGTCATTTAAGTCAACATCTTCTCTAGCAATAACATGCATCTTGCTTTCTGCAACACGTGACAATAAAAGCTCATTATGAATAGCACGAGCAAGGCTAACATCTGGAATCATGAAATACATACGACGAATCATAGTTATCACCTCCATTATTATAATCTGAATAAACCACTATACTACTTATAGTATAGTGCAAGCTGAGAAAATATCTGATCCCTCCCTTTAAAAGAGCTATAAGCAGAGTCTATAATTATTTTTTTATGAGTAAATAACTTAGCAAAAACACCATAACATGCTAACGTTCATATAATATTTTAATAAGACTAATTAAAAATGTTTAAAGCTCTTCGAATATTTATTTTATTAACCATTTTAATTATCGTGGCAGCATCAACCTACCTTAGCCAACTGCGAGCAACCGACTGGGATGCTCCGTTGTGGGTTTCAATATATCCAGTTAATGGCGATGACAATCCAGAAACTGAGCGTTATATCAAACAACTAAAAAAAGATAATTTTCGTGACATTGAAATCTTTATGGCCGAAGAAGCGGACTATTACAAAGTACCCATTAAAAACCCCATCATCATTAATGTTGAAAATAAGTTAACTGAACAACCGCCATCCCCTCCCGCATCACGTTCGATTATTAACATCATGCTATGGAGTTTAAAATTACGTTACTGGGTTTTTGCTCATGGGAGTGGTACCGGCCCCTCCCCGGACGTGCAGATTTACGTCGTTTATTATGCCCCCTCTAATAGTAAAATACTCGCGCACTCTTTAGGCCTGAAAAAAGGACGCATCGGTGTTGTGCATGCTTATGCAGGCCAACGCTACACCCGTAAGAATAATATTGTGATTGCCCACGAATTTCTACATACACTGGGCGCAGTGGATAAATATGATATTGCAACCAACTACCCGCTCTTTCCACTGGGCTTTGCCAACCCGGACAGCCAGCCACGCTACCCGCAAAAGCAGGCTGAAATTATGGCCGGAAGAATTCCAGTGAGTGAGAATGAAGCGATATTTCCTGGCAATTTATACCGTGTTGTTATTGGCAAACAAACCGCAAAAGAAATAAACTGGCTGCCTAAATAACCTGAACTCGGGATAAGAAATGTTCGTCATTCCCACATGCCTTTAGCGGGAATCCAGTGACACAAATTCTAGATTCCGGCTAAAACGATACCTTAATGAGGGTATTTTTTGTATTTAGTGAGTAGC
>QIKU01000166.1 GCA_003232015.1 Gammaproteobacteria bacterium | reverse complement strand
AAAATGGTTTATATTCTTTACAGTATTGCTCACCATTTATTTTAAGGGCTCAGTCGCATTGGATTGTATAGATGGATTTTCGGATAATGGCAGGGCCATTAAATAAAATATTTAATTATAATTAACGAGCATATTTAAAAATCAAGCCATCACATACGCTTATTTTTCAGCTCACCAGAACATGATAAAATTACAGTAACCCGCTTTCATACATATGCGTCCATATTCCTGAAAATATCACATCTTTATGCCCACCCGGCAACGTAAATACTTGTGACTTTGGTAAGGCCTGCGCCAGTAAATCGAAGCCTTGTAATCGATCTTGTTTCCCGTAACCAAGAAATATTTTTTTGTTTTTTCCTGGGTCTTCAACTATTGTCTTTAAGCGTTTCCAGATAACATAGTTCCAGTCATCAACATCCTCTTCTTTTAATTGCCACTGGCGAAGCCCTCCGGCCTGCCGAATCTTCTTATGAACAACATCTTTCCCCAGGTATGGTGCCACTAAATAGATACGATCAATATCATCTGGAAATTTATGACTATATAAAATAGCGCCCATACCTCCCATCGAGATACCTGCAATCGATATGGTTTCATAACCCTGTTTTTTTGCCGGAATAATCACGTCTTCGTTTAAGCGCTGGAGCATAGTGTTCGTCATGTAATACCCCATGTGAGCATAAGGGGCAATAAAATCGACTTCTGAACCATGTTCGCGTGCAATTGCTACCCATTTATTATCTTCAAAATAGGTATTACTCGCCCCGCGCCCACTCAATAAAATGACTAGATGTTTAGCGGGCTGTTTTTCAGCCGGAAACGAACTTACTTGCATCGGAGTTTGTGGATAGAGTCCACAACTAAAAAGAAAAGGGCTAATAAGTAGAACTAGATAACATTTCATAATTAAATTCCGCGTGTTTTTAGCCGACAGTATCTCTATGACTCTATTTTACTATATAGTTCTACTGTGAATTTATCATCCATAAGATGATTATTGCATTATTTTTAATAAGGAGAAGGCTGTGTTGTTTAAAAATTACCCCCCCCTAATTTTACTTGCAAGCATCGTTGTTTTCGTGGGCTGCGGTGGCACCAGTGAGATACGAAATTATCAAAATACCCCAATTAAAAGTGCCTCGGGCAGCAAAAACATGAACGACATCCGGCAAGCCATTCTTTCAGCAGGTATACAGCATGGATGGAAAATGCGGGATATCAAGCAAGGTCTGGTCGTAGCAACCAAATTTAGCACTGGACACATGGCCAAAGTTGACATCAACTACACCACTGAACATTTTAATATTACTTATAAGGATAGTAGTAATTTTAGCTATGATGGCACGAATATCCAGCCAACCTACAACCAATGGGTTAAGAGTCTACACAAGCGAATATCAAAAAATATTTCAAAAATGTAAATCTAAATTCCGGGTCGGAAAGATAGTAACTATCTTTCTGACCCCTGGTTTCCCGCGAATATTTTATGCCCAACGTTTAAAAATTAATGACGTATTAATACCGCCAAAGGCAAAGTTATTACTCATAATGTATTCGTTATTCATTGCCCTGCCAGAACCCGTGATGTAATCAATATCGCCACATTCAGGATCAAGCTCGGTTAAATTGATCGTGGGCGCGTACCAGTCACAATTCATCATTTCAATTGACAACCAGGCTTCAACTGCGCCGCAGGCACCGAGAGTATGTCCATAGAAACTTTTTAACGAGCTCAATGGGATATTGTTGCCCATCAAACGCTCGGTTGCCTGCGATTCGGCCACATCTCCTCGATCGGTAGCGGTGCCATGCCCGCTGACATAGCCAATTTCACTTGCCGCAAGCTGTGCATCATCCAACGCCAGTTGCATTGCTTTACCCATGGTTTCAGATCTTGGTTGGGTTACATGTGAACCATCGGTATTGGTGCCAAAACCAACGATTTCGGCATATATTTTTGCCCCACGTGCATTTGCGTGTTCCAGTTCTTCTAAAATAAAGGTACAGGCTCCTTCACCAATAACCAGACCATCCCGATTTTTATCATAGGGTCTCGGACTTAATTCGGGTGTAGTATTTTTAGTGGACGTCGCAAATAAGGTATCAAATACCGCTGCCTGAGTAGGACATAACTCTTCCGCACCACCTGCCAACATAATATCCTGTAATCCCGATTTTATCGTCTCATACGAATATCCTATTCCCTGACTACCGGAAGTACATGCGGTACTCGTTGCGATCAATCTTCCCGTTATTCCAAAAAAAACACCAATATTGACCGGGGCAGTATGGCTCATCATCCTTATATACGAAGTCGATTTCATAAACGATGCCGCATCCTTGATCAACATCGCGCCAAAATCTTTAAACGCATCGGTACTACCGGAGGAAGAACCATAGGCAATTCCGGTATTGCCCGACTGAATTTCGGGATCATTTAATAAACCGGCGTGCTCTAGTGCCAGCTCGGTTGCACGGGTCGACATTAGAGCGACTCGTCCCATACTACGGACTTGTTTACGGGTGTAATGCTCAGGTTGTTCAAAATCGAGAACAGGTGCGGCTAATTTCGTTTGTAAATCAGGAAAACGATCCCAGTCTTTCATATATCTAACCGCATTTTCCCCTGCTTGAAGCTTTGCTTGAATTTCATCCCAACGAGTACCATGGGCGGTAATACCGGACATACCCGTTACCACAACACGCCGATTCATGCCATGCCGCCATTAACCGATATTACCTGCCGAGTTATATAGGCCGCATTATCCGAACATAAATACCGCGCCAAACCTGCGATCTCCTCCGGTTTGCCCATGCGTTGCGCGGGAATAAATTTCATGGCTTCGTTGAGAATATCGTCATCAATCATATCGGTTTCAATTAATCCGGGGGCAATGCAATTTACGGTTATTTTTCGTTTTGCCAGCTCTAACGCAAGAGATTTCACCGCACCGATCAAGCCTGCTTTTGACGCCGCATAATTAGTCTGACCACGATTGCCCATGACACCTGAAACGGATGACATTGCAAGTATCCGTCCACCTTTTTTGGCGCGCACCATGGGCATAATCAGTGGTTGTACTACATTAAAAAAACCATCCAGATTGGTATGAATCACCTGATCCCAATCTTCGTCTGTTAAAGCAGGAAATGCACCGTCACGTGTTATGCCCGCGTTACTGACCACGCCATAGTAAGGGCCTTGTTGTTCGATGATTTCTTCAAGTTTGCTACGCGTTTGCTGGCGATCACTAATATCAAAACCAATCATATCCGCCTGCCCTCCGGCAGTAATAATTTCATTTACGACCGTTTCGGCTTCTTCTTTCCCTGAGCGATAATGAACGGTTATGGAAAAATTGTCCCTCGCTAACTCGAGAGCAATGGCCTTACCAATTCCCCGACTTGAGCCTGTTACCAGGATGCGCTGGCTCATACCCCTTCCTCTTTTAAAAAATTCTCTGCATTATCAGGTGCGAACACATTTAATTTTGATTCGACGATTAAAACATCCGCTTGACGAATGCTACATTCAAAGGCACCTAAACCATTTTCTTCCCTGTACAGTTGTTTTACATGAATTTCAAATTCTTCATCCAGTTTGAAAATACTTGTCGACGGTTCGTACTTTCTTGAACCCAGCAAAAAACCGATCTGAACGGGTTTATTATTTTGCAGGGCAGCAATCCCCGCAACCGCTGCGATGGTTTGCGCCATCCATTCCAGACCTATAGTGCTATGAATCCCATTGATATCCTCATCATAGAATATTGAATTCATACGAACTGTAACCTGAGAAACAGCATAGTCATCCCCATATTCAAGTATTTTATCGAGTAATACCATATCTCCGCTATGCGGCAACAGGCTCTCGACATCGATTTTTGTGTAATCCGTATTCATCAGCATCTGGAGATTATAACCGAAGCGTTGTTGCCTCCGAAAGCGAAGGAATTACTCAAAAGTGCTGTGTTTGAAGATATTTGTAGCTGTGCCGTTTTAATCAGATTAATAGCAGGTAATTTTTCATCCTGTACTCCATCCCAGATATGCGGGGGCAGATCGACAAGTGAATCAGGTTGGTTCAATAATAACCAGCAAAATCCTGTCTCGGTAGCCCCAGCGGCCCCCAGAGTGTGCCCAACCAGTGGTTTCGTTGAACTCACAGGTGTCTCAGTACCAAATACCTGTGCAATGGCAAGGCTTTCCATCGCATCATTTAACGGTGTCGCCGTGCCGTGCATATTTATATAAGCAATATCTTGCGCCGCGAGATCGGCTTGTTTAAGCGCCGCTCGCATTGCAGCGATGGCACCCTTGCCTTCAGGGTGCGGTGCCGACATGTGATGGGCATCTGAGGATTCACCAACCCCCAGTAATGCTATCTTCGATTCCTTGCGACTCAATATAAAAAGTGCCGCAGCCTCACCAATATTAATACCGTCACGATTCGCACTCATGGGGTTACAGCGCCCCGAAGATACGGACTCAAGTGAAGAAAAACCATTTACGGTCAACCGGCATAATGAATCCACTCCACCAATAATAGCCGCATCGCATAAATCACTGTTAATAAGCCGGCGGGCACTGGCAAATACCTTGGCACTGGAAGAACAGGCGGTTGAAACGGTAAAGGCTATTCCCTTAATACCTAAATAGTCACGTAAAAAAATGGCGGAGGTACCGATCTCCTGTTGGCGATAATCAAATTCGGGCGGGAAGTGTCCTGCCTCGACTTTCACCTGCAATGCATTTTCACCCTCTAAAATACCTGAGGTACTTGTTCCAAGTACAATGGCAATTCGTTCCAGGGGATAGACTGACTTTAATTTATCTACCTCCACTTGTATTTGTTCAAGCGAACTCAGCATTAACTGATTATTACGGCAGTCAAACTGTTTAAACTGCTTTGGCACCTGAGGAAGCTCCGTATGCACCTGACCGACGTATACCGTTTTATCCTGTTGAATCTTTATATCCCACGGTAACACCCCATCGACACTGCCTGCAGATAAATGCCTTAAGATCGTTTGTTTGTCTCCACCGAGGGCATTTACCAGACCACAGGCATTTAAAAATAATGGCGGTTTGTTCATAAACGTTCAACACTCAGTGGTTTTATTATAATAGAATAATCACGAGTATGGTTGGTAAAGGTAATATTACTCTCCCATATCTCTTTTGTTGAATATTCTATGGTTATTTTCTCGGTGTTACCAATTTTAATTAATCTTGTTATATGATTATCAGTATAGCTTTCTCCAAAATCGAGTGTAAATGGAATTCGTATTTGGGCAAAACAATACTCTAATGATTTAGTTTTTCCGTATATTAAACTTATATCCGAGAGCAAATACGCAGGATAAAAATCCGCCGGAACGCCCTGCCCGCTATAATCCAGTTTTTGTTTCCGGTATTGTAACTGAAATAATTTTTGACCGATGGGCGTCAGCGCAACAAGGCTAAGCTTATCCGGTTGAACTTCTAATAACGAAACAAATTCGAACTTATCATTTGTAGTGTTAATGGTGATTTGCTGAGTACTTAATAAAGACACTCCATATTCTGACGGATGAAGTGACGGTAGTTGGCTATCAGTATGCACATCACAATTAGCATAACTCTGAATATTTGCACATGACCCTAAACTTAACAAGTGAAGTGGAAATAGTATTGTGGTTATGATATTAGAGATATTATTCATATTTTAGGCCGAACAATAACTGGCGTGATCAGTAATGAGAATAATACCCCAAGCAGCAACGATAGACCGAACGCACTTAATGCCGGGGTATTACTTAGCGATAACAAACCCAGAGCAAGCATGGTGGTTAAGCTTGCCAGGCTAATCGCCAGGTAAGTTGCTTTACTATACCCTTTCGATTCGCGAATGAAAATCGCATAATCAATCGATATTGCGATAGTTATTATTAAACCAAAGATACTAAAAAGATTATAACTCCCCACAAAGATATTCTGCCACAAAAAACTCAGCATGGCAGCGAGCAATGGGGCACTCACTACTCGGAAAGAATCCTGAAATCCAAAACGGAAGCTTAACAAGATGAAAATTGTCAGCAAAATAAACGGAAACATATATTCGATAATCGTTCTATATTTGGCTAGCAGATTCGAAATTGATTGAGAGCGATCGACCAACACCACATCCGCATGAGTTTCGATTTCTCTCAATATATCGAGATCTTTAAAACCATACAGACTAACAATAGAATACAACCGTTCGTTAATTTCCCCTAACCATAGATTATTATGCAACTTACCCAACGGCGACTGAAGAAAATCTTCAAGATTCATTGGTTTAAATTTGTAATTTGATACCTGGTGCTTATAGGATGTTAATATATCCTCTGCAATGCCCGCTGCGAGCAGATCTTCACTGAACGCCTTGTTTTTAATCAGGCTTGATTTTATGAGTTTATAATTATCTTTCTGTTGTTGCAAATCTGGAAACCATTCTGATAAGGCATAAACACGCCCAGTACCCGCACTGGTTTTTCGCAATTTATCAATCAATATGCGTTCATTATTCATCACTTCTTGTTGGGAACCTCCCGCGACGATGAAAAACTGGTTATTCGGGAATTCACCAAGTACCTGTTGTACATGTCTATCTGTACTTTCTAGCTCAGGAAGATGAGCACGTAAAATTTTAACGTCATCCTGATTATTTTTTGTAACCAAATTAAGACCGTAAAGAACGATCGCAAACAATACAACCAGCCAAACCGATATGGCTTTTCTGCCTTCAAGCCATGAGGTCCATTTTGCCACTAATAAGGCGACTCCCGGCTGAACCGTTAACGGCTTTTTAATCAATGTCGGCAACCAGAAAATTACTGTAAAATAAGCACCTGCCAAACCTGAAATAGCAATGGATGCCATCTGTTGTAACGCCGGAAAATCGGCTAAGGAAAGCGTCAGGTAGCCTATGGAAGAAGTAATCAGCCCAAGCATTAACGCGGAACGTACTCTTGCCAGAGCCTGCATATTATTCGTAGAATTTGACAGATTTGAGTGGCTGCAACAATAATGCAACGCATAATCAATAGACACACCAATTAAACTCGCACCGAATACCAGACTAATCAAATGCAGTTCACCGAAAATAAGCAGACTAATCGAAAAAGCGGCAAGTCCACCAACCAGAACGGGTAACAAAATAGCTGGCAACAGTAACAGTCGCCGAAACACAAAAAAGAAAATAATAATGATGCCCATCAACGAGCCAATACCAATAGTTGATACTTCTTTTTCGGCTAACACTCTGTTTTCAAGTGCATAGCGAATAACACCAAACACCGTTATATGATGCTCTATTGATAAACCATTGGCCAACGAGGCCATGAGCTCACTGAATTTATCCTGCACACTTTGAATAAATGCCCCGTTTGATAATTCCGCATAAACGAACAGGTGAGACTCGTTATTATCATGGAACAGCGTATACCCGCTTACTAACTGGGCTTTTGGGTTTCCTCTCGGTAACCCTGCAAGATAATCCTGGTAAAGAAGGAAGGGATCATTGAGTAACGTATTAGAATCCAGACCCGATATTGGTGAGACAAATAAATTCGTTAATTTTTGCGATAACCATTTTGATGATGATCTCTTTAACCCAGCCCTGTCCTGATCGGACAATAATGAAAATCGATAAGACTCAAAACTCTCATAATAGGCTGTTAATTCCCGTTTCGATATTCGAATCTTAAGTTCAGAAAATAATTCACTTTTTTCCAGTTTAGGAATGTTGATTTCAGCCAACGCAATAGCTTGTTGGTCAGATTTTGCAGAAAATAAAAAAATGACTTTACGACTCAATTTCTCCGAATAAACATCAACCGCATGTTGAGGTATATCCTGATGAGACTCCTCCGGTAGTAGCGCAAAGAGGTTTGTTTTGATCGAGTTTGAATCCAGATTTAAATACAGTAAGGCACTTAATAGTAGCACCATAAAAGCCCATAAAAATTGGCGCATTGCCTTAAAGCATCTCTAACAGGATGCGTTCATCACGACTAAATACATCCTGTTCAAATTTTTCATTTTTGAATAATACTCTGGTGCTGTCTCCAGAAATTTCAAGAATCAGTATTTCTTCAACCCGCTCCTTGCCTTTAATTTTTATTTCTTTTATCACCTTCTTCAGGTTCTCATCTTTAGGCAATAAGACATATCGTTGAACTCCGTTGGTCGAGCCCATAACTTTAATCTCAAATATTTTTTTTATTTTATTCAGATCGAGGCTGATAATGCTGATAAATACATTTGATGCAGATATTACAGCAGGGTTATCAATCTCTATCCGTTTATTGGTATCTTTATCCAGATAGCCAACTCCGTGGTTGCTGATAAATAGCACATCCTTTAATGGTATTATTGTCTCCCAAACCAGTCCTCGCTCAGATAAAAAAAGCACTTTACCACTGGTATTAAACGGTCGACTCAATATTTTCAGTTTTCGTATCTTGCTGAACTCGGCCTTTAAAAAAGGTTTGGCTAAAAATAGTTTTATTTGTTCGTCACTCGCCAGCGAAAGCGGCACATTAATAAAAAATATAAGAAACGAAATAACAATAGTTTTCATCATAAATAGGCTGCTAATTTTTCACGTAGGATAGCAGGCGAGACAATCTGCATCACGGAATCACTAATCGTAATCGCAACCTGTTTACTTGTCCCTTTAGTAAGCCTTTTATTGGTTTCCTGATCGCGAATTTCATATTTTATTTTTAAATAATTTTCATATTCAACAATACCCGCTTCAATGATGATATTTTGTTCATAGCGCATCGGCTGTATATAGCGTATTTGTAAATCAATAATTGGCCAGCTGTAACCTGAGTCTCGCATTGTTCTGTAGCCATAGTTTATTTTGTCAAACAAATCACACCGCGCCAGTTCAAAATATTTAACGTAATGGCCATGCCAGCAAATCGCCATAGGATCACAATCAAAAAACGGGATTTTGAGAAAGGTCTGTTCTGATACTATGGCTTTCATATACTATTTATATAGATCAAATCTCTGTTGTTGAATCTGTTCAGTAAAAAATCTCAGCTCTTTTTCCATTGGCCTATCTTCTAATAAAAATGCAAAATCTTTATGTACAAAGCGTATCGTATCTCTAATTTGATCCGTCAACGTATCATTTTTAACTTCACCACTTTTAATTCTAATTTTAAGCCCCTGTACTGAAGCTAATAGCACCGCCGATGCAACTTGTTCAGTGAGTTGTAAAATTCTCAGGCAATCGCGTGCCGCTATCGTCCCCATGCTGACTTTATCCTGATTGTGGCTCTCGGTTGAGCGTGAGAACACACTTGCAGGTATTGTGTTTTTCAAAGCCTCGGCAGTCCAGGCTGAAACACCGATTTGCACGGCTTTGAAGCCATGGTTTAAACTTAATCGCTCTCCCGTGGCCCCAGAAAGATTCCGGGTTAAGCCGTGATTAAATTTAGGATCAACCAATAAAGCCATTTGACGATCCATAAGATCCGCCAGATTAGCAATGCAGTTTTTCATTGAGTCCATGACAAAAGCAATATGGCCGCCATAAAAATGGCCACCATGTAATACATGTTCACCCTCACCATCAATAATAGGATTATCATTCGCACTGTTTAACTCATTTTCGATATCTCTACGCATCCAACCCAGGGCATCACGTAAGACACCAATGATATGCGGTGCACAACGAATTGAATATCGATCCTGTAATCTTGCAGAGTTGCGTGGGTGTTCATGATAATTAATATCCGTTTGAATCCAGCTGGCAATTTGTTGCTGACCTTGATGCGGTTTAACCTTAAACAATAAATCATCAAAGTGCGCACCATTGCCCTGCGTTGCTAATACTACCAGTGAAGTGATACGTGAGGTTAACCGCGTTAAATATTCAGCGCGTGAGTACGCAAAACAGGCCAGCGCGGTCATCACCGCAGTACCATTCATAATTGCCAGGCCTTCTTTTGGCATGAGTTTAATTGCAGACACACCTAACTTTTTATACACCGCTTCAGCGCTCAATACTTCGCCGTTATAAATAACATTTCGCTCACCAATTAAAGTAGCGGCAACATAGGAAAGTGGTGTTAGATCACCCGATGCACCCACCGACCCTTCCTGTGGAATATGAGGTGCTATGCCACGGTTAAGCAGTAATACCAACTGATCAAGTAATTCTTTGCGTACCCCAGAATAACCTCTGGCCAATGATGCAATACGCGTGGCCACAATACCGAAGCTTTGCTCATCATCAAAATACTCACCTAAGCCACATCCATGAAAACGAGTCAAATGTACCGGCAAATCATAAGCAAGAGATATGGGTACCGTCACGGTGCAGGAGTCCCCGTATCCGGTCGTCACACCATAGATTACACCGTCTTCTTTCAATAATTTTTCCAGAAACTTCCAACCGGATTCAATCTTGTTAATAAATGCAGAATCGTTAGAAAGTCTGGCCTGCTTTTCGCGTTTTGCCAGCGACAGGATATCTTCTATGCTTAGTTCGCCTTCACCAAATGTGATGGTTTGTTGGCTCATATTAATTTACCTTTACTTCCTCAGTGTTTTTCGATAATGATTTATCTTCTGCTGCCCAAAAATCAAAAAAATTAAACCATTGGAGTGGCGCTTTTTTACAATAGAACTCTAAACGTTTAGCGTAATTATTGATTAAATCATTTAGCGCCGACTCACGTTTGTTGCGTGGCAATTTTGCATTGTCGGAAAAATGTTCTAAATAAATTTTATATCCCGCACCATCATTAATGCAAAACAGCAAGTAAACAGGGCATTCCATTAGACTGGCCAGCACAAACGGACCTTGCGGGAATGCAGCTGGCTTCCCAAAAAAATCTGCATAGATATTTCGGTCATGAGCAAATGGAGAAGTCCGATCGCCAACGATAACCAGGATTTCGCCCTTGCTGATTTTTTCACGAAAACGAATTGCTGTATCAACACCAAACGAGCTTACTTGTTCCAGATTAACATCAAAGTCAGGATTTACTTCCCGCAAAGTGCGAGTAAAGTTTTCAGCATGCTCAGTAAACATCACCGCATTGATCGTTTTGCTGGTTTTATTTTTTGCCAGGGCACGACAGTATTCAAGATTACCTAGATGCGAACCGATAAAAACAGCTCCCTGCTCTTTTTGTTCGAGCATATGATATTCTTCTGCCCCATGAAATTCCTTTATCGTCAAATCTTTTTCAAGCCATGCCGCTAATTTATCCAGGCTATTATGGCCAAAAGTTAAAAAATGTTTATAAACATGATACCACCGAACTGTCGTTTTAATGCCCATGTTTTGATATATAATTTTTAAGTATTGGCGGGATGCCCGGCGTTTTTCTGGACTAAAGATAAAGAAAAAGAAAATAACCGGTTGCAGAATTACACTGAATATTCCACGACCAAACCACTTATAGATAGTGAATAACGTTTTCAGCCCCCAATAGGTTCCTTTTTCTTTATGACTCGACCAGTGTTGATGAAACTCATCATTACGTGACATATTTCTAAACATTAACTTTGGCAATCTAAATAACATGCCGATAACAAGCCTGGTATGCATTAGTGATATCAATACATTGTCTTTAAATATTCGGAAATTTGAACTGCCATCCTGAGGGTATCGCACTCGAGTCGGCACATTGATGACATCCACTCCTTGCCAATACAGTTTCACAATAATATCCGTATCAAAATCCATGTGCGTTCCGATACTCGTATTGTTAATAAGTCCGACGGTTTTTTTTAATGGGTAAACACGAAAACCGCACATAGAATCCTTGATCTGGAATGACAAGGTCTCTATCCAAACCCAAAAATGAGTAATATAACGCATGATAAAACGTAGCTGGTTAACCGTGTCATCATACTCAGGAATGGCCGTCACCAATGCGTCAGGAAACGTCCGTGCGTGTTCGATCATGAGTGCCGTATTAGCCAAATCATGTTGGCCATCTGCATCGACCTGCACGGCATGTGTGAAACCTGACTCATCGGCTAACCTGAATGCCTTAAGC
Source organism: Gammaproteobacteria bacterium (assembly GCA_003232015.1). The sequence goes on along the minus strand of QIKU01000166.1, from coordinate 5,893 downwards.
ATGGCCACACCTTTACCCTGATTTACATCAAAGCGGTGTAACAATAGTTTTTTGCCGTATAACTCGGCTAATTGCTCCAGAATAAGTCGAGTCTCATCACGGCTACCATCATCAACAATAATAACCATCTCGACATATTCTAATAATGCCCGCACCGTATCAGCAATAACGGCATGATGGTTGTAACAGGGAATGACAGCACAAAATCTTGGCATATTCGGCTATCTAAAAAACATTTTGCCAGAGGCATGGATGCCATGATCAGAAAAATATTTAAACTGAACGGTATTGGCTGATGGCTGACTAAGCTCTAATTCAACTTCATGGTTTTTTGTCATGATGCGCATAAATTTGAGTTTATCCACGCGTTGAAATTCACCATCGGTAAGATTAAATTGCCTTGCCAGGATTTCTATCCAACGTAACTGAACTACCCCAGGCACAACAGGATGGACAGGGAAATGCCCCCGAAAATAACTAAGCTCAGCCGGTATCCTCAATTGCAACACCACACCCCCTTCAATATTGCTGCTGGACAAAATCTCCGGACACTCAATCATACTGTTCCTTATCAAATAATCGGGCCAGATCAGCCTGAGTTAACTTACCCTGAGTATTATAGGGAAAATCGGGTACATAACGCCACTTTCTGGGCAAGGTAACGCGATCAAAATAATACGACATGTATTCACGTAGCTGTTCAGAAAACTCCCGGCGGCTAAGTTGTGCAAATAATTTCGTGCCGGTTGCACTGAGTATACATACCCCGCCCAGAATAGTACGATGTCCCTGTAATACGGTGATTTTAGCCTGCTCAATACACTCACTTTGACCTAAAATCGTCTCCATTTGATCGAGTGAAATACGCTTTTCCTCTAGTTTGACGATACGATCCCGTCGACCCAATAGCTTAAACATTGCACTGGATTTCAACTCAACGACATCGCCCATTTCATACCAGTCCTGGCTAAAGCAAAAGGGAGATTTAACCACAAGCGCTCCATTTTTCGGCTCCTGACGTATCTCCACCTCATCAAATTTTTGCCATAATAGTTCTTCCTGATCAGTTTGTTGACGATGCGCAATTCCACCGGTTTCGGTACTGCCCAGGACTTCAATCGGCGTCGTCGTAAATTGATTTGTGTAAAAAATAGCCGTAGCATGATCCAATGGCCCGCCCGATGAATAGATTGCCTTTACCCTTTGCTGCATGACGTCTTTATTCAAAACGCTGGCCATTCGTTTCAGGTATGCCGGGCTCGATATTAAAATTAAATTGCCATATTTTTTTGCCAATGTGGCTATTTGCTCAGGATACTCAATATTTTCTTCAACGAAGACTCTGTTCGTCATTAGCGGCCACAACAGCCTGAATAATAGTCCGTAGATATGTTGATGCGAAACGGTACTGATAACCACCTTATTGTCAACTAACCCTCCCCACTGCCTTTCTAAACACCGAAGTTCGGATTCCAGTGTGGCTAATGATTTTCGGATCTGTTTCGGCTCGCCACTTGAACCTGAAGTGCATATCTGAATAAATTGCAAACCAGGATCAAGGTGGATGTCATCATACTCTGGCTCACCTTCTAAATCCGTTAAACGTAAAACAGGTAAATCCGTATCAAGATCCAGATCGGTTAAGAATGCCTGTGCACCATGAACGGTATTAGCTAAGGTGCCCGCTAAATTGTTCGCTGCCAGGAAGATCTCTTTTTTTGCCGCAACCAACGCCAACAAGCCAACAATAAATGTACGCCTGGAATTAGAAGCCAAAATCCAGTTTTCATGCGCTGATTCGTGCAGTTTATTTCGTAACAAAAAAACACGCCGACGTAATTGCGACCAGTTTAATGAATCCCCAGCACCAAAACTAACCACCCGTTCGTTACGACTGTTGAGTAAATACTCAAAACTAATCTGTTCAATATCAAGTTGGATCATTTCACTTGCCCAACAAAATATTTTCGAAGCAAGACTTCTAATGCTAAAATCGTGCCCATTAGAGCATAGGAGATTAGGCCGTTATAAAGGGTCCATGTCTCCATCGTCCCGTATAGCACGGTCCAACTTGAGATCAGTGCATTAATGACAAAGAAAACTGCCCAGATAATAGTAACCTTGCGAGTATAAGCAATCCCGCCAGACGGTAAATCTTTGTGATGGATTCGGGCAATTTGTTCAATGACACTGGGAGGAGAAATCAGAGAGGCAATAAATACGATAAAAAAAACGATATTCAAACCAACCGGATACCATTTTAAATATTCGACTGAATCAAACATCCAGGTCAAACCTATCAGGATACCCCCAATCATGACCGCAAACACCACCTGGAACCGAGCCGTTTTGCTACTTTTTCGGATCAATACAACGCGCACCGCAAAAAGAACGGCTAAAAATAAAATTAATTGTGAAAGGGAAAAATATTTTATACCAAGATAGATAAATATTGGATAAAGTAATAGGAGAATTACTACTACAACCTTAATCAGGTTATACATTTAATCGTCTAACAAATTATGTATTATGTCAACAACATCCCCAACTGTGCGAACGGACTTAAACTCCTCTGGCGAGGCCATTTTACCTGTTATTTCTTTTAGCTTGATCACTAAATCAACCGCATCAATGCTGTCTAAATCCAGATCGTTATAAAGGTGTGAGCTTAGTTCGATTTTACTTTTATCAACTTCAAATAACTCTTCTAAGACACCGGTTATTTTTTTAAAAATCTCATCTTTCGTTTGCATCGATAACGTTCCAATCCCATTAATTTTTATTTTCAAACACAAATTTTGCTAAATTTTTTACTGAGGCAAATAGCTCTCGCGTTTGCTCGCCTTCCGTCTCAATTTTTACACCGTAACGCTTTTGTAGTGCCACACCCAGTTCCAGCGCATCAATTGAATCCAGACCTAGACCATCAACAAATAAAGGCTCTTCGGAATTAATATCATCAACGGTGATGTCTTCTAAATCAAGCACCTCAATAATCAGGGCCTTAAGCTCTTGTTCTAATAATTCCAAACTGCTCCAACCTTCCGGTAAAATACTCGTGTAAAAATCGGGTCAAACGACGCGAGGTTAAGCTCGCAGGCTCATCACATAGAACTATCTCACTAATATCAAGTGGATCCCCCACTTCAGCGGTCAAACAGAACCGACGACTGGGGATATGATACCACTTTTGAGCCTTGGTTAATGTAGGTGGATCGCAGGTTATTGTCACGGGCACAACTGCTGCACCACTACGGGTCGCTATATGCGCCGCACCGCGCTGAAACTTCATCGCCCGGCCTGGCACCGAACGCGTTCCTTCCGGGAAAATGACCAGGTTATCTCCGGCCTTCAGCGCCGCAGCGCAATCGTCTATAACAGCATCGGTTCCATCGTTGTTAATATAGCCTGCTGCTTTAACAACTCCATTCAAAAATGGATCTTTAAATAAACTGGTTTTTACCACACAATTTGTGCGCTTAATGACCGATATCAACAGAACCACATCTACTAAAGTTGGGTGGTTGGCCAGGATCAAACTGGCTTTACCGTTATTCAGCTTTTCCATCCCGACAATATTCATGCGCATAATGCCTAGAATGACCATCTGCCAGAGAAAAAACTTAAATGCGTAATGAATCACGGCCTGGGCACGGTAGTGCTTAAGTTGCTCGTCGGAAGAAAACACAGCAGTGAGATTAATAATTGGGAATACCAATACGGCAAGCAATAGCCCACCCAGGCTAAAGGTGAAAAAACACCAACCGGTCGCGAGCAATCGCCAAATATAAAATATTTTATGTAACATCAAATTGCCAACCCCAATCATTTTGCTCCCCGGACGTGCTGCACTGCGAATGCCGTTCAAGTAAACAGCCCACTACAGCACGTATCGGATCGTTATCAACTATTTCAAATTTTCTCGCTGCGTGCTCGAGCCGAATACTGACCAATCCTGACGCCTTTCTCTCATTCTGCAAACTAACAACCGCAGCAAAACCGTGCAATTGGTTGAATCTCACAAACTCGGCCAATTCGTCGGGCAAGCGATCATCCGCAAAAACCACTAATACCTGCTCGTGTTGAGCATGCTGCAACAAACCATAGGCTTCAACAAAACACATCACCAACGTATCACGACCTGCTGCAATCGAGCTGCAGGCGGCCGCATTATGATTATTAATCGAATGCAAACCTGCAGCTGTATTGTGTACTGAAGCACTAAAGCCGGCAGGCGACACGACTTGCTGCTCGACAATGCTTTGCAATAAACCTTGTGTCGTAACCAGTTCGCCATGCTGTGATCCAAATACACAGTTGCCCTGAAATTCTGGCGCTACCGTATAGGCCAGGCGCAGACTCAAACGACTAAGCGCACTCAAGCGACGGCGTTTTATGGGAGGTAAAAACGTCACATCGGTCGCCATCTTTTGATCCAGAAGCTCGACAGATGGGTGTGGTAACCCGCCAGGAGAAAAAGCGCACCAGGCATCTAAAACGAAGTCTATTCTCAAAATTTATCCTGCTTATGCCGTATTATTATAATGGTTATAGGCCATAAATACACACAACATATAGGGAGTGTAGCGAGAAATTTTAGTGCTCAGGCCACAAAATGGCAACCATTCTGACCAGTAATAGAAGCGATAAAAAGCTGATTTTTATCCCCTTTTAGGCATCCACCGGGATTTACTCACGAATCATGATTTTATGGATTGAGCGGATGTTACGAACCCAGGGAGACCATTTTCGAAGATCCTGGGGAAGATCGGTGATCGCCGATTTTGCCGAATGCACCGAGTCATAAGCGCCATAAACCAATGCATACCAACGTTCACCTTGCCTCATTGAACTGTAATAGCCGGCTTTTCCACTTAAATCATTGAGAGAATAGTATTTTTCGATCAACTGTCGATTGGTGCTGCTGGCTAATTGCAGCGTGTAATAGCGTGGATTCTGAGAAGAGACCCATTGCTGGGGGTCAACGGGCACTGTCCTGACCGACAGTCGTTGTTCCGAGGCCTGTACACTGTTGGTATTCAAGCTTTGATATGCCTGTACCATGCCTTGACGAGCCGCCATGGTCAGCCAGTAGTTTGACATATTATTATCGATGTTGACGCCCTCACCCCGTTTATACAGTATCGCGAGATTATATTGCGCAATGACGTCACCTTCATTGGCGAGCTCTTGCCACATCGTGGCGGCCGTCTTGAAATCACCCTTAGCCTGGGCGTCCAGAGCCTGGAGTGTACCGGCTAAACTATATGGAAGATAAAACAAACTAAAAGCAACCGCTATAACAGCAGATATTAACAATCCGGGGGGGTGCCCATTTCTAAACCCAGCACTCAGCATAAAAAGTATTCCAACTGGATGGAAAGTAAAGTCACAGGATGTTCAACAGTTCTCAATTAATGACTCTTTGTAGTTTAGTCGAGAACAGGCATTAAGCCAGTCGTATAAAAGCAGGTTGCATTGCTTTTTTTCATCCGGTAAAAACATACCTTCGTTTGGATAGGGGTATTTATATTGAATGCTGTGCCGCCCTTGATAACTAATCACTTCGGCGAGCCGTGCATCCTGATAAATCCGTACCGTAAAAGTGACATCTCGGAGTATTAGATCCGTGGCACTGAATTTTTGTAGTATTTTAAGCAAAATGGTATAGCGCGTTTCTTCCAACACCTCAAGCTCGACCGGATAAGCACCCAGTTCAAACTGAATCCGGCCAAATTCCAACAAACGTGCCTGATCCAGCATTTCAGTTAAGGCGCAATAATTCCGCTCGAAATACCACATCGGGCGACGATTACGATCTTTTTTTAACAAATACGTCATTACGATCCAACACTTAAATAATTCATAGCCATTATGTCGGCAAGACAATCCG
>QIKU01000111.1 GCA_003232015.1 Gammaproteobacteria bacterium | reverse complement strand
ATATAAATAAATTATTAAATCGGTAGGCGATATAAAAATTAGTTAGTCTGTTGACACTGGTTGGCATTGTATTATTGTTTGTAGCATTCACTATATTTGGTCCATATATAAATTTTCAGGTTTTTCGATTCATATTAATTTTTAAGCAGGCCAGTGAATATATTAATATCTTACTTACACAAACGTGTTTTAAAAAAATACGTATATATATGTTATATTGGTATTTTTACATTATTCCACAAAATTATATTTTTTACTCGCTAAATCAACAGGCTAAACATGGCTTTACACACTTCATTTGACGATGAAACCATAAAAAATATTTTGGTTAAAGCGCGTTCTTTTTTGAATACTGGCCATAATGAACAAGCCATTGCCTGTTATGAAATAGCGTTGGCCAGAGGTTATTTCGATGGAGACACCTATTATTTTATAGCACTGGCAAAATCAAGACTCGGGCTTCACGGGGATGCCATTAAAAGCATAAAAAAGTCTCTTAAGCAAAAAAAAACTGGTATGGCCTACAATTTGCTTGGTAGATGTCATTTGCTTATGGGTCATTTTGATCAGGCAAAATCAGCATACACACGTACAATAAAAAAAGACAGTGAGAATGTCGAGGCTATTTCCGGGCTGGCAAACGTTTCTGCTCAGCAAGGTCATTATGAAAACGCTTATCGTCTAATTGAGCCCTACATAATAAACAGAGTAGCTGATATTTCACTGGCTCATACAGCGAGCATAATTTGCGAAAAAACTGATAATTTAGATGTTCTTCTAGATTATTTACTCGCAATAGAGAAAAGTGAAAACATATCGGAAGCTTTTGTTAAAAGCCAGCTCCTTTACCTAATTGCTAATTCTTATGACAAAAAACAGCTATATCAAAAAGCGATGTTTTACTATCATCAAGCAAACAACTCAAAACCTGATGTATATTCGCCACTAAGTTATGATCAGGTAGCTGATTCTATCAAAGCTGCTTATTCTCCTTCATTTTTCATGCGTGGAGTAAAATCGACTCAGTCAAGTGACAAGCCTGTTTTTATTGTCGGTATGCCACGTTCAGGAACTACTCTGGTAGAGCAGATACTATCCAGTCATTCACGTGTTTATGGCGCGGGCGAACTTCCCTTTATCGGGAAAAAATCTGTTGAGATTGCTACGTCTGCAGGGGTAATGTTTCCGCAATGTACAAGCACGCTTTCCACAATAGAATTGAATAATATTGCAGAACAATATCTGAATTTAATTAACAATATTTCGCGCAATTCAGATTATGTAATCGATAAAATGCCGCATAATTTTGTCAATCTGGGTTTTATTTATCAATTATTTCCAAACTGCAAAATTATATACTGTCAACGCAATGCCATTGATACCTGCCTCTCGATCTATTTTACAAGTTTCAACGATTCACATCCATATTCAACACGCTTTAACAACCTGGTGCACCAATACAAATATTGCAACGATCTTATGAAATACTGGAAAAAATTGCTTCCAATACCAATTCTCGATATATCTTATGAAGATATTGTAACCAATTTTCAAAGCAATCTGGAAAAACTTGTTTCTTTTTGTGAGATTGAGATAGAGCAGAATTGCCTTGATTTTTATAAAAACTCGCGTTTTGTCAACACGGCAAGTAAGGAACAAGTTAACAAACCAGTGTATACGTCTTCAATAAAGCGTTGGAAGAACTACCTGCCCGAGGTGCAACCACTTGTTGATGAAGTCAGGAGTGCTGGATTAATGGATGAGTTATAAGGGAATTGATGTTAATCTTTATGCATGCATTTAATATACATTGTTCAAACTATTCTGCGTGAATGAAAACCGCTGCCAACAGGTATTAGCTAATGCTTCTGACATTGCACATAAGAAAGTTATGCGATTAAATATTTTCTATGTTGTAACTATCACCTGCTTGCTGGTGAGCTGGCAAGTAAATGTCTACGCGTCAACTCATATTACGCCCATGCTAGTTTTCGAGAAAAACTCTGGGCAGTATCCATCGGATGTCAGCTTTGTTGGTAAAGGTAAGGACTGGATTGCACGAATACGTGCTAACGGTATAGGTTTTGAGTGGCCGTTAGAAGGTCGAACAGGGGTAATGAGAATACGATATGAAGGCGCAGACCTCAATGCTGTCGTTTCAGCTTACGACCAGCTTCCAGGCAAGATTAATTATATTATTAATGCCGAGCCTGCTAGTTGGGTAACTGATATACCTTTATATTCACATGTTAAAGCAGAAAATATTTATCCTGGCATTGACGTAATCTATTATCATTCAAATAATACATTAGAATTTGATTTTAAGATCCAGCCATTTGCAGATCCATCACTTATACGTATTTCATTTGATGAACATAGTATTCCAGAAATTTCGGATGAAGGTAAATTGAAATTTCCTGATGCAGCAGGAATTCCGGGATTAGATGTGCCTGTAGCGTTCCAGATTATCGATGGTGTACAGCGTCAGATTCCTGTTACATACCATATCAATGATGATAAAACTATCAGCCTGTCTCTGGCTGAGTACGACCATAGTAAAGAATTACTGATTGACCCTTTAATAGAATTTTCATCATATCTAGGGGGCAGTGGTTCTGAAGAAGGTTTTAATGTTGTCATCAAGAACGGTTTTTTATATGTAGCGGGAACAACAGAATCTTCAGATTTTCCAACACTCAATCCATATCAGAGTGTTATTGGTACTATAAGAAGTTCATATATTGCCAAGTTTTCGATTTCAGGCGCAGCACTACAACTCGTTTATTCAACATACATCGGCAATGACATCGCAGAATTACGGGGGCTGGTTGTAGACAACCTGGGCAATGCTTATATCACTGGATCGACCTCATCCACTAATTTCCCCCTTGTAAACCCTGTGCAGTCCCTAAATGCAGGAATAATCGATGGTTATATTGTTAAATTAAACCCTCAAGGTAATGCACTGGTTTATTCTACATATTTCGGTGGTAATAGCATCGACCGAGGTAGGGCTATGGCGATTGACACTACTGGTTCGGTATATGTGACTGGTGTGACCGCGTCAACAGATTTTCCATCTGTTAATGCATGGCAGGCAAACAACGCAGGACAACTTGACGCGTATGTACTAAAACTTAAACCGAATGGTTCATCTTATGATTATGTCACCTATCTCGGTGGCACATCTCTTGATTATGGAGCCGGGATTTCACTAGATGATAATAATGGAGTGTTTGTTACGGGAGCTAGCCGCTCGACCGACTTGCCGGCTATAAACGCACTACAGACAAATAATGCTGGAGGATATGATGCGTTTGTCGTAAATATTAATTCCACTGGCACCCCTGTTTATTTCGATTACATTGGCGGTAGTGGTGATGATGCTGGAACTGATGTGGGTATGGACTCCAGTGGGCGCATTGTTATTTTTGGTCAGACGCAATCCTCAAACTTCCCGTTAACTGTTCAACAAACATATTCAGATGGAGAGGCTTTCTTAACAAGCATTGATCTGGTTAGTTCTCAATATAATTTCTCGCGTTATCTAGGAGGCTCGGGCTCAGATAGTGCATGGCGAATGGCAATTGATACGAATGACGTTGCGCATGTGGTAGGAGATACAACATCAATGGATTACCCTTTGCTCGATCCCACGCAAAGTACGCCGGGTGGAGGCACTGATGGTTATGTAAGTTCTTTATCTCTGGTAGATGGAACTCTTTTATATTCAAGTTATATAGGTGGTTCATTGACAGATAGAGCGCGTGGCGTATCAAAGGAAGCAGGGTATCTGGTTGTAACCGGTGTGACAGCATCAACCAACTTGCCACTACAACAACCATATCAGGCGATTAATAAGGGCGGCAATGACAGTTTCATCTTACTAATTAATATGGATAGAGATGGTGACAGTAGTGATGATTATTTTGACAATTGCCCGAATACATCTAATTCTGATCAGTTAGATACTGACACAGATGGGTTGGGAAATGTCTGTGATGACGATGACGACAATGATGGTTTGCCAGACTCGTTTGAGAATAGTATCGGAAGTAACCCGCTATTAGTTGATACAGATGGAGATACCTTAAACGATTATTTTGAAGTTGCCTATGATGGTGATGCAGGAAATTACAACCCTGCTCTGGATCTTAATCCAACGTCAACTGACACAGATAACGATGGCTTGCAAGACAATAACGATCCAATACCTTTAACATTTAACTTTAATGATGGCGATCTTGCGCCGTTGGGATCACCTGATGGCGCAATAAATGCAGCGGATTTTCTTATAGCAAAAAGGCTTGCCCTGGGAGAACTGACTGCAACCACACTAGAATTATCTCACGGAGACTTGTTTCCGGTAGGATCGCCTGATGGTGTTATCGGAACACAGGATCTTCTCTTGCAATTAAACTTATTGCAGTAACATTATACAATTATTTACACCATGGCATAATTAAGCGCTATAGATATACGGTCTGATTCACCTGTATGGGGTGCCACCATATGCATAAGGTAACTCGGAAACAATACCAGCATACCGGTGACAGGCTTGAGAAAGATTGTGCTGTCGCGACCAAGTCTCGCTCCATAAGGAGCAGGGTCAATAAAAACAATGTTACCGTCTTTTTCGTTACGCGTGTGCTCATCCTTGACATTTAAGTAAGCAACACCTGACCAGTCAGCAGGTGAATGCATGTGGGGTGCATTCCAGCATCCTTTGGGGTTGACATTGACCCAGGATGAATTCAAGACCAGTTTCCCTTTGAATTTGTCACCCAGATAATTGGTAGCACAGGCAGTTGCGAAGCCGGTGAACTGGTTGATCAACCATTGAATATCAGCATTACCATCCTGATGTAATTTATCCTCGGATTGCCAACCACCCATATTGCTGATTTGTCGTCCGGGACTATTGGCTTGCATTTCTTTTACGTGTTTAATCAGGTTGTCAGTGTGTTCTGACAAACCATCAAGCGTTGCATTAAATACAGGGGTTGCAGAAAGTTGCATGATATCTATATTGTTACTCATTATTGCTCCACAATAAAAAGGCACCAGATTCAATTCTAAATGCCGAAATAAAAAAATGCTGAATAAAATTCTTTTTAATTATCGTTACTGTTATTTTGTGCGTCAAGTTTGATTACTATTTTATAAATTCCAATAAGTAAATTCAGCCTAAATACTATTTAAAAATAATTAATGTCGAACTTATTTACGAGATTTTGTATTATATGTCGGTATAGTTTACATATTAGAGCATAAGCACTAACTCATAACCTTAAAATACAACTGATTAGAAAAATCGGCACAAATATTGCAGTGATAATGTAACGCATTCTTAATACCAGGGGAAGGATAAGGGGAAGGATAAGAGAAATGATTAAAATGAAAAAAAATATTTTTGCGCAAGCGTTTTTAGCAGTCGCTACTCTCTTTGGCCAATCAGCTTATGCAGCCCTGGTCAACGGCTCAACACTCAATTTTTCACCTATAGCTAATTTCAGCATTTCCAGCCAATTGCCTGCGGATGGTTTGGGTTCATGGTTTGCAATGGAGGTACAGCCTGGCGAATTTGTTATTACACCATTGACTAGTTTTAACGGGCTTGTTTTAGGTACTACGCAACTTGCTAGTTCTGCTCCTGTTGTTGCAAATATAGATAACCCATGGCAATTTTTTGGCAATATTGGAGCATCACAAACGATTAGTGATGCCAATGTTCTTTCCACTTCAGGCGATACTGCCACCGTAGATTTTGATGGCTGGAATATTACCTGGAATGCAATTCCGAGCATTGATATGAGCACGGGCGCATGGAACGGTAATGCCGAAGGTATTGCAGATATAACCTGTTCTAATGGTAGTGGTTGCGGCAATGGTGCGACTTATATACTCGATTACAGCGCAACTGTGCCGCAGAATGACCCATCTGGTTACGGTATTGTCAGTTATGCATTGCGTCTTGAAGGTACAATTTCTGCCGTCCCCCTACCTGCATCAATCTGGTTGTTTGGATCAGGCTTGCTAGGACTGGCTGGGCTTGTGCATCGTAAAAAGCACATGAATAAATAATTATAAGTTTTAGTTAGACATGTTAATTTTTTTTAAATTTTCGGAGATGAATCATGAATAAATTATTATTACCACTTTCCATCGGACTTGCTCTGGGTGCAGTTGAAGCAACAGCAGCCACACTCCAACCGGGAGACAGCTTATCCATTGAAGCAGGCTCTACCTTCACACTTGCTCCAGGTATAACCCTCCCCGTACCGATTCTCGGCGAGAATGGTATTACCGTAGGTTCAACACCAGGCGATACAGGCACAGGATCACATCCTGGTTCACCTCAGCCTGGTGATGTAGGTAGCGTAACCCAGCCCTGGCAATTTAGCGGTCAAACTGGATACGACTACCTCTCTAACACAATAGGCAGCGGTAATTTCGGTGGTGATACGACCACAGGTGTCGATATGTCAACGTGGACTGTGACATGGAACACGATTTCAATACCTATGGGCGGTTGCTCTCTGGTAGCAGGTGGCTGTACGCAGAACCCTGGTCAGACTAATGAAGTTATCTTTAGTAATTCCGGTATAGGTGCATTCAACTGGAGTGGTATTTATGGTGATAGCTACACCATCATTTACACAGCTAATGTACCTGTAGGTGACGCCTCTAACTTTGGCGGTGTGCAGTACGATCTGTTTTTGACAGGTACTGTGGTACCCGTTCCAGCGGCTGTCTGGTTGTTTGGTTCCGGTATACTGGCGCTGGCTGGTTTTGCGCGTCGTAAACAACAAGGTTAAACAACTGTGTCACAGCCTTACGCAACATTACATTTTGAACGTCTGGGCATGAAAAAGTCTTTACTGGCATTTTCCATCGGACTTACTTTAACTTCAGTTGAAGTAACCGCGGCAGTGCTCCAACCTGGAGATCGTTTGTCCATTGAAGCAGGTTCTAACTTTGCGCTGGGTGGTGGTGGATACGGCACAGTGCCAATATTGGGTGAGAACGGAATTACCGTTGGCCCGGCACAGGGTGATACCGGATCTGGCTCACACGGCGGACCACCTGTAGAAGGTGATGTTGGTGCAGTAACACAACCCTGGAACTTCTTATACAACACAGGGTATGAGTATTTTTCTCCCGATAATGGTTCCGGTTCGTTTGGTGGTGATACCACTAATGGCGTGGACATGACTGCATGGACGATGACATATAATTGTATATCAAACTTAATCCTCGGTGGTTGTTTCCTGGTTACTGGTGGCTGTACGCAGAATCCTGGTCCGACAGCTGAAATTATCTATAGTAATACCGGTATAGGCGCATTCAACTGGAGCGGTATTTACGGCGATAGCTACTCCATCACTTACACAGCAAATGTACCCGTAAGCGATCCCTCTATTGGGGGTATGCAGTACGATTTATTTCTGACAGGCACTGTGAGCGCCGTGCCCGTTCCAGCAACAGTGTGGCTGTTTGGTTCCGGTTTGCTGGGGCTGGCAGGTTTTGCGCGTCGTAAACATAAACAGCAAACTTAAAATTTTTGAGATCCACGCAGCAGCGCTCAGACATAACAATTTGCAGCGCTCAGACATAACAATTTAGAGAGTTAAACATGAGAAAATCTATATTAGTTGTTTCCATCGGGCTTGCTTTAACTTCTGTTGAAGTAACAGCGGCAGTGCTCCAGCCTGGAGATAAGCTGTCCATCGATGAGGGCTCGTTTTTTTCTGCCGGCGCTGGCGCATACGGCACGATGCCACTGCTCGGTGAAAATGGAATTACCGTCGATCCAGCGCAGGGTAATACGGGTTCGGGCCACTACTGTCCCACATACGTGCCATTCTCGTAAAAACGGGGGGCTACGTAGGTTGGGTTAGCGAAGCGTAACCCAACATTTTTATGTATGAAACATTGTTGGGTTACGGCAAAAAAACGCCTAACCCAACCTACGGGATCAATGTTTTTTTCAACATTTCCGAAGTTTATAGCAGTAATATAATGACGTGATCATTTAATAGATAATTAAGGAATCTAAATAATGCCTAATTCAATATTGTTAAAAATAAACAAAGTTATTCAGTCTGTTGCGTTGATGTTTGGGTTAATGTTTTTCTCGGTGCTGCAGGCAGCACCATTCTTTAATGAAACCGGTCAAATTCCCAGTAGCCCCGCCGGTAGTGGTGGTCACCAGGGTATTGCCTGGATTGATTATGACAATGACGGTGATATGGATTTGTTTATACCTAAATCTGGGGAGGCAAATCGTTTGTATCGTAATGATAGTGATGGAGCTCAATGGGTAGACGTGACGACATCGGCTATCCAGTTATCAGATTTAAAGAGTACAGGGGTAGCTATTGGAGACTACGATGGTGATGGGTATGATGATATTTTTGTAACTAATGCCGGCTATATTACTAGTAGTTTTACCAAGAGTCCTATTAATACTATAAATAGTCTTTTCCATAATGTCTGTAAGGCTACAGGTTTACCAGGACCTTGTGAGGTGGCACCAGGTGAAAGAAAATTTACTAATGTTACCTTTGCAACGATGTTGGGTAATGAAATAAAACAAAGCCATTCGGCTGCATTTGGTGATATGAACGGCGATGGTTATCTTGATATTTATGTCAGTAACAATGGCAGCCCAGTTGGATGTAATACATTCACCCCTGAAGGCGCATCGACCCAAAACGATTTATATATTAATATCCCAGATCCTCAAGATAGCAGTAAGCGAATTTTTGAACGACAAAATATTCATAGCAGCGATGTTGGCTGCACATGGGTTTCGGCCTTAACGGATTATGATAATGATGGTGACCTGGATATTTTTGTTGTAAATGATGTTTTTGCTGGTGCGAACCTACCCACAGAGTTATTTCACAATAATCTAAGTGAAACCGGGGTCATGTCTTTTCAACCGGTTGCTGCAAGCACAGGTGTAGATTTTGGTATTGCTGGTATGGGCATTGCTATTGGTGATTATAATAATGATGGGCTGTTAGATTATTACCAGACAGAATTCACACGTGGTTTGCTGGCGACACAGCGACCGGATAATACTTTTTTGACTAGTCAGCTATATCCAGCCTATGATTCATTGGGTAAGGCAGGATGGGGCGCAGTTTTTTTTGATGCCGATCAAGATGGCTATGAAGATTTGTATTCACTGAATAGTAATGCTCGTTTTTCCGGAGCTAGTACCGATGGTGAGCGAAGTTCATTCTTTCACAATAATGGTAACGGTGGGTTTAATGAAATTAGCGACACAGTGGGTTTAGCTGATCCTCCCGCAGAGGGTGTCGGTGTTGCCATTGCTGATTATGACAACGATGGTGATATGGATATGGTAGTGCAAGGTGATTTCGGTAATATCAAGCTCTTCCGAAATGATACTAACAATGCTGGTGACTATTTGAAAATTAATTTGCGAGGAAAGGTGCCTAACTACCGTGGCCTTGGTGCTCAGGTTAAAGCCACACTCAGTAATGGTATGGTATTAACCCGGGAAGTTCATGCCGGTTCCAGTTTGAGTTCGAATGACTCACCCGTGGTACACTTTGGTTTAGGCAGTGAAACCGTTACTAAACTAACAGTAAACTGGCTCAAGCGTGAGATTCTTGGTGAGCTCAGGGCTTGTACTACTGTGGTGCCCGCTAGTGATATCTTGATCAACCAGCCAGCAGGCATAACAGTTTCTGAAGTATGTGACACTATCTATACTCTGTCAGGTGTTATAACACTCGCTGATGGTTCGCCAGTGCCAAACCTGGGCTTTAGTATTTTTGGACTTCTTGAAGACTCCTCAGCTATTAGTCTTCCTGTAGCCACTGATATAAATGGTCAATATACGCAAGAAGTGTTAAATGGAACCTATGCGATACTTTTATCCACCTCACGTAACTATACGCTTAGTTCGCCTGGAGAGAATGTATTAGTGACTATTCAGGATGGCGATGCAGTGAAGGATATGATCGCAACATTAACTGCGACGACTTTAAGCGGTGTAATACAAACAGCAGGTGGTGAGCCATTACCTCCAACAACTGTCAACATTGCCAATTTTGACGGTTCGTTTAATAACACTGCTAACGTAGGCGTTGATGGCACGTACTCTATAGATATGCCTGTTAGCGAAACCTATTACCTTGTTAGACCAGCTGCCACGGGTTACACATTTACAGAGACGAATGGCCAACCATTTTTACTGGCTAACCAAGAGATGGCCGTACTTGATTTTACTGCCGATGCAATTCCTCCATATACCATTTCTGGTGTAGTTAAAACAACAAATGGAATTTCGGTGCCAAATTTGAGTTTCGTTATTTACGAGATCGCTACAGGTGAGCTTCCCATTGTGTGGAACGTGACAACAGATAATAATGGCCAATACTCATTGCCAGTATCCAATGGATTTTACGTTATTTATGTATTTGCAGGCTATATCTTGACAACGCCTGCGACCAATCCAATAATTGTGGATGGGGCGAATGAAATTAGGGATTTGCTGGTTACGCCAAATTAGCTGCAAGTTTCAGCTTGTTAAAGGGTGTAAAAAAATAAATTTAATTTTCAGCTTCTAGCGCAACAAAGCGTTCATAGCCTCGAACGGTGATTTCCAGTTTAATATTTTTCTGGGTCTACCGTTTTAAGCAGGTGAAGTCCGTTCCTTTGGTGGTGATACAGCAAATGTGCCACACACGGAACCTACGGCTTTTTGTTGCGTTTAGTTTGATTACTATTTGACTAGGATAGTTACCCAGCCAATACCGCTTCCAGCGGCAGTCTGGCTGTTTGGTTCCGGTATACTGGGACTGGCTGGTTTGGTTCGTCGTAAACAGCAAAACTAAATAATTATTGTTAGAGGGGGGCTATGTGAATAAAACAATATTAGCACTATCTATCGGACTCGTTTTAAATTCCATTGAAGCAACAGCGGCTACATTACAGCCCGGTGACCATTTATCAATAGATACGGGATCTAACTTTTCAATGGGTGCAGGTGCCTACGGGACTGTACCTCTTTTAGGTGAAAGTGGCATTATTGTAGGCTCTGCGCTGGGTGATACCGGTAGTGGTGCACATGGTGGCTCACCTATACCGGATGACGTTGGTGCGGTCACTCAGCCGTGGAGTTTCTTTTACAACACAGGTTATGATTATCTTTCGCCTGATTATGGTTCCGGTTCTTTTGCTGGTGACACCACCAATGGCGTGGATATGACTTCCTGGACCATAACCTGGAATACTATCGCTGCTATTCCTATGGGCGGCTGTTTTCTTCGAGCTGGCGGTTGTACGCAGAACCCTGGTTCGACTAACGAAACAGTCTTTGATGATACAGGCATCGGTAATTTCGAATGGAGTGGTGTTTATGGTGACACTTACACTATTACTTACAGAGCGCACACGCCGCTGGAAGATCCTTCCAGTTTTGGTGGTGTGCAGTACGATGTGGTTCTAACAGGTATAGTCACCAAAAGCGGGGAACTACCCCCAACAAGTGGAGTGAGTATCGACCTACCAGGTGGCTCAGTTTATGAATGCAGCAATGGCAGCGCTGTTATTAATGCCGATGTCAATATTGCGACAACGAATCCAGACGACATAGTCTCTATAAACTGGACGTTAAACGGCAATCCAGTCGCTTCAGGTGATAGCGCATCGATAATTGCATCGTTAGGCACACACGAAATCGGTGTGTCTGTCAGCACGCTGGAAAGTGGAACTAAAACAGATACTGCAAATATTAGTGTTAACGATACTTTAGCGCCAGCACTTGATGCTGCTTTTATCAGCAGTCAAACGGGTGAAGAAGTAACCATGATTAACGAAGATGTGAAATCTGCAATGCATTCAGGCAATATTAAAGTTGTGTACAGTGCTACAGATGCCTGCGATGAAAGCCCGATTGTTAACGCAACTCTTGGGATTGAAGTAGTCGATGATGACAAAATAAAACTTAACCGTAGAAATAACAGATTGACTCTGCACAGTGAAAGTACTGCAGATTCGATTGTGTTGTCTGTTGATACTACGGATGCATCTGGTAATACTGCAACGATTGTTAAGGAGTTGAGCCAATGAGTTTGCTAACAGAAACAATGCCTGAGCCATTTACTGAAAATAAAGAGAATAAACAGATGAAAAAAACAGTAATGGCATTATCGGTGGGGATAGCAATAACATCGTTCAGTGTGACAGCTGCAGAATTGCAACAATGGAATCATCTGTCGATCGAAAGTGGCTCGTATTTTTCGTTCGGAGGTGGCGCTTATGGTACTGTTCCGATTCTCGGTGAAGACGGACTTCTTGTGGGTCCGGCACAGGGCGATACCGGGTCTGGCTCACATGGTGGAAAACCTGTAGCAGGAGATGTGGGCGCTGTTACACAGCCGTGGGACTTCTTTTATAGCACCGGTTACGATTACCTGTCTCCTGACAATGGTTCTGGTTCATTTGGAGGCGATACTACCAATGGTGTGGACATGACTGCATGGACTGTAACATGGAACACTCTTGCCAATATTCCTATGGGCGGTTGCTCACTTGGCGATATAGCCAACAATGCGGGATTCAGTACCTGTGATCAGGATCGTGATGGTAATGATGATTTTGTTGATTCAGGCACAGGTACTTTTGAGTGGAGTGGTGTTTACGGTGACAGCTATACCATTACCTATACAGCTCATGTACCAGCAGGCGATCCATCGCTTTTTGGTAGCATACCGTACGATTTGGTATTGGTTGGAAAAGTAACAACCGGTGGGCCTCCCGGCCCGACCAGTAAGGTCAGCATCAAACTACCAGATGGTGATGAGTACGAATGTGTAGCAGGTGGTGCAAATGTTACTGCTAACGCTGTGATTACGACCACGGACGTTAATGATATTGCTTCCATAGAATGGACGCTGGATGGAAACCCTGCAGGTTCTGGTGATTCTTTTAGTGGTTTTATAGCGCTAGGTGAGCAAACACTCAAAGTCTTGGTAAATACCGTCGAAAGCGATGCAGTCATTGACTCAATCACACTTGATGTTAGTGACACACTGGCGCCGGAAATTAACGCTGCCTTTGTTAGTACACAGACAGGTGAGGAAGTTGCAGCACTAAGTGACTTGGTTAAATCCGCACATCACTTCAGTAAGATTGCGGTGTCAATTGATGTTAATGACGCTTGCGATAACAACCCGATTGTTGATGCCACGCTTGGAATTGATGTTGCAAGCGAAGATAAATTTAGACTCAACCGTGGCAAAAACAAACTACAATTACAAGGTGACATGCTGCCTGAATCATTGACGCTAAGTATTGGTGCCACCGATGCTACGGGAAATACAACAGCCGTTAATAAGACTCTTTCACGGTAAAACGACAAAAGTAATCGCCCGGTAAACACCGGGCGAGCACAATTACTTTAATCCGTTGGAATTACTGAACAATTATCTGCGGGATTGGCCCCGAGAGCGGGTCGCCATTCAGATCATAATAATCCAACGCATTAATTGCTACGTTATCACCCAATGTCCAGCCGTTAGACGATTCCAGTGACAGATTTGAAATTATCACTGAAAAACGTATCTGCTGAGGGGGCAGGGCACCTGTAGCACTTAGAATAATCACTTTTATATTACTGTCTGTACGTGACCAGATAAGGTTAGTCTGATTCTGTACAAGGTTGACCTGATCATCGAGAATGATTGCTATATCGCTATCACTAACCTGACTGGAAACATCAACCAGACTTTGATCAACTATTGGAACAAACAGATCAAATTCTGCTGCCGCAATGCCTGGGTAGCTTGCAGTGGTACTTGGCGGGTTTCTGACAACGACTTGTTTTAATGCCTCAAGCTTGGTGATATCACCAATTGCTGTGTCTGAATTATTGGACGTTTTACGGTACTCAAAATCATGGCTACCACCCTGTAACGGGATTCCACCGCTAGCAAGGATCTCCATTGTCACATTTACATCATCTATTCTTGTCTGAGTGACCGGGTATTCAACACCAGCACCCATGGTCACCTGTATGTACCCTGTGCCAGCAGGCATAGTCAATGGTAAATCTACAACAAGCACAGTTTGCCATGCGCCATGGCCTGCCAAACGCTCCACGAAAGAAATAGTCTCAAGCCCGAATCCTGTTGTTGTATCCCAATAACTTTGGCTGGTTTTATCTGGAAATATTTTTACCACGCTCCGAATATTGGCCGAAATATCGATTGGATTTAACGGGTCACTGTCAGGGAAATAATTTAGTGTGACATTAGTGCGTGTTACACCATCCAGGGAGCCAACTGCCAATGTAATGGTATCACCAGCACGTACAGTACTAGAGAAGGGTTGTATCGAGACGCAGGCAACAAGCGTATTGATAACAATTAGCGAGATGGCAATACGTATGTATGCGTTCATAAACCTGTCCTTTTGGTGTAAAACTTGCGGTTGAATTTACTCTGCTATCAAATACTAAGCAAATATCTTGCCATATTCTGAAAAACCTTATGTATCAAGCTTTACCAATTCAAAGTCGCTCCGATTGTATGATGTTATTGTGTTTGTGTAAAGAATGTTGACGTTTCTAATGTTCCTGGCTCATTGAATATTGTGATAGAAATTCAGGAAATCCTTAATTACAGACTTCATATCAAACTTAGCCAGTAAAAACATATTAAAATCATTAAGATAGATAAATCAAGGGTGATATATCATGGTTGCAGAATTTGATTTGAGCTGAGTTTTACTGCATGCGTTGTATTACCTAAAAACAGGAAATAGGCTGCATTTTTGCAAAAAAGTGATAAATACGTCGGCTAAGCTTACAGTTTTAAACTAATTAAAATTATAAAAATTCAAGCTATTGACCCTAGCTTATTGATTATAATCAACTATTATTTATTGGCATGGCATATGCAACCAGTGTTTCAACTGGCATTATTAACATAATAATTTACGGGCGATCTGATTATGGGGTCAGGGAATAATAATATCGAAGAGGAACGTCGCGAGAAGGAAAGAAGGGAGTACAAGGACCGACGTGTTACAGTGCGTTTTGAGGACATCCTGGGTCGTCGTTCTGGTGTGGAGCGGAGAATTATAGCCACCACACAAAGGTAACCAATTCCGGGGAAAGTTCTCGGATTAAGTCCCAACTTTGTTTTTTAGTGAATAATAGCCATACTCAATACGGGTATTTTGGCTATTGAGTTCTATTTTCTTTAGATATTTTTTCCTCCGGTTTTTCAACCGGCAGAGCCATCACCAAAATACCCACCAGTGGGTGATCTATGTAGTGCAATTCCTTACTTCGCATTTTTCTGTGCGATTTGATAGTAAATTCTTTAAAGAGGCCATTGGCCGATGAAGCCAATACAGACGTATAGGATGTATTGGGGCGTTTGTAGATCAAGTCTGTGTAGATATGCAGATAACGTCCTAAAATAACCTTGATTTCTCCACTGATGCTGGAGCTTGTTTTGTCACTATCTTTACCCAATTCAGAATTAAAGCCGGTGAGTGTAGTAGCGGTACTGCTTATGGCATTTTCTTTGCTATTGATATGAATATTGATGGCCGATTCTGCATCAAGCCCGGCCTGTCGCCAGGCTTTGTGTACGAGAACATTATAACGGGTTGATGCATTAATGATTTTGGCGTATTTATCCAGCTTACCGGTATCGTTACTGCTAATGTTAATAACATCATTAGCATCGATGCCTGCTGTTTCTTCGACTTTACCGTTATCAATGTTGATATCGGTGTTTGTTTTGAGATCTTCTGGTAATAACTCGTGTATCACTCTTGGCCACTGTTCGCTGTCAACATATCGATTTGATACATCTTCAAATATAACAATTTCAATATCGTATTCATTAATTTCTGCATAGCAAATTTGTGCTGGAATGCAAAAGGCAAAAAATACGGGTAAACAGGTTAGTTTCATTTTTCAGGCAGCTTCTGCTAAGGACAGGGTATTTATCACATCGGTAATGATACTGGCGCGATTGTTATTGTCTTCATCCATGGGTTTGGAAATATGCAAAGTATTGGTGCCATTAAACTTGTAATGAGAGGGTTTGCTTTGAATTAACTCTATCAGTTTTGCCGGATTAATGTTCGGCTTGTCTGTAAATAATATACGTGCACCTTCATCATTAGCATCAATTTTCTGGATACCTGTTTGCTCAGCAATGAGCTTGATTTCAGTAACAGTAAACAGATTTTTAGTCGCTTCTGGCAGTAATCCGAAGCGATCAATAAATTCCACCCTCAGCTCGTCAAGTTCAAGGGTATTTTTGGCATTGGCGATTCGTTTATATAAAATGAGTCGTAAATGAACATCATAAACATAGTCATCGGGAATGATGGCGGGGATACCGAGATCAATTTCCACGCCAGCACCCAATGGACTATCAGGATCGGGAATATCTCCTGCTTTAAGTGATTGCACAGCTTTTTCAAGTAACTCAGTGTATAGAGAAAAGCCCACTTCCGAAATTTGTCCGCTTTGATTTTCTCCCAGCAATTCACCGGCACCGCGTATTTCCAGATCGTGTGTGGCTAAGGTAAAACCAATACCGAGATCTTCAAGAGATTCGATTGCGGCCAGACGCTTTTTGGCATCATCAGTCATTAACGAATCGGGTGGGGTAATAAGATAGGCGTAGGCTCTATGGTGGGAGCGTCCGACACGACCGCGAATTTGGTGGAGTTGTGATAAACCTAGTTTATCTGCCTTGTTAATGATAATCGTGTTTGCAGTCGGTACATCAATGCCGCTTTCGATAATCGTGGTGCATACAAGAATATTAAAGCGTTGGTGGTAGAAGTCGAGCATGATTTGTTCAAGCTGCCGTTCTGGCATTTGTCCATGTGCAAATTCGATACTGGCTTCGGGGAGAAGTTGTTTAAGATCGTGCGTCATCTTCTCGATGGTTTTAACTTCATTATGTAGAAAGTATATTTGTCCACCACGTTTTAATTCTCGTAAGCAGGCTTCTTTTAATAACACGTCATCCCATTGTGTCACAAAGGTATTAATAGAGAGCCTGTGATGAGGCGGTGTTGCAATAATAGACAGATCGCGTATGCCTGCCAGTGACATATTTAATGTTCTGGGAATAGGGGTAGCGGTTAAGGTAAGAATATCGACTTCTGAACGCAGTGATTTCAACTGTTCCTTATGGCGCACACCAAAGCGATGCTCTTCATCAATAATAATTAAACCAAGGTCTTTAAATTTAACCGTTTTTTGTAGCAGTTTGTGTGTGCCAATAACAATATCGACTTTTCCTGAAGCCAGTCCTTCGAGAACTCTTTGTTGCTGTTTACCGGTATTAAACCTCGATAGACTTTCAACTTTAATCGGCCAGTCGGCAAAACGGTCACTGAAGTTTTGGTAGTGTTGTTGCGCGAGCAGAGTAGTGGGCACAAGAATGGCAACTTGTTTGCCGCAGTTGGCAACAGCAAAAGCAGCGCGCATAGCGACTTCTGTTTTGCCAAAACCTACATCGCCACAGACCACTCTGTCCATCGGCTGTTGGCTGGACAGGTCTTCCATAACACTTTGTATAGCTGTTTCCTGGTCAGGCGTTTCCTCAAAGGGAAAGCCGTTAGAAAAGGAAAGATATTCATCCTGGTTAATGGCGTAGGAACGGCCCACCGTAGCGGCTCTTCTTGCATGGATATCGAGAAGTTCTGCAGCAACATCGCGTGCCTGTTTCGCCGCTTTTGTTTTAGCTTTTTGCCATTGGTCGGTGCCGAGTTTATGCAGTGGTGCATTTTCTGGTGATGCCCCTGTATACCTGCTTATAAGATGTAAGGATGAAACGGGAACGTAAAGTTTGTCACCTTTGGCATATTCGATTGTTAAAAACTCGGTATCAAATCCGGTACCCGAAAGTTTCTGTAGTCCCAAATAACGTCCGACACCATGATCAAGATGAACCACCGGTGATCCGATGTTCAGATCGGTCAGGTTTTTGACAATAGCATCGGCATCCGGGCCACGTTTTTTTCTGCGTCTTTTTTGTAGCGCACGCTGGCCAAAAAGTTGCGCCTCGGTAATGACTGAAATTTCAGGCTGGTGTAAATGAAGTCCTTTTTCAATTTC
>QIKU01000245.1 GCA_003232015.1 Gammaproteobacteria bacterium | reverse complement strand
ATAAGTACGATACTAACAACGAAGGATATAACCGTAAAAAACCAACGCTGCCAACCACCTGCATCACTTAAAAAACTAAAAGCCGCACCTTCATTATGCATTAGGGTGAAATTAAACATTGGCATCACTGCAACGGCTTCGTACATTTTTAGTTCTGCCGTTGCAATATATTTAGTAATTTGATCGGCGATAACAATAACCGCTGCGATAATCATCCAGTTACGCAAAGTTTCGCTCCTCACCGGTTGCATCCACATTTTCAATGCAACGGCCACATAATTCAGGATGTGTGCTATTGCTGCCAACATCTTCACGTAAGTGCCAGCAGCGTGTGCATTTTCCTTCGTCTGCTTTCGTTACTGCCACCCAAATATCATCATTGCTTGATAAGGTTGTGTGAACGGATGTACTCGGCGGGTTATCAACGACCAGTTCAATTGACGCATACGAAGTAATCAGCACAAAACGAAGTTCATCTTTCAATGTTGCAAGTACGTCGTAAATTTCACGGCCACAGTAAATTGTTACTTTCGCTTCCAGCCCGGAGCCAATCACACCATCCGCACGCAGGCGTTCCAGTTCTTTATAAACGGCATCGCGTACTTCTGATATTTTATCCCATTGCGTTAATGCAACATCAGCTTCTTTTTTATCAATATAACATTCGACTAATTTATACCATGTATTTAAGAATACCGATGCTTCACGTTTAGAGGTATTCCCTTTATTATCTATTTTATTTTCAGGTAAGGCCTGCCAGATATCTTCGGCGGTAAAGCTTAAAATCGGCGCCATCCATAACACCAGTGCTTCACTAATATAATACATGGCCGTTTGTGATGACCGCCGCCCCAAACTATTGGCCTGCATGGTGTACTGGCGGTCTTTGGTAATATCCAGATAAAAACTACCCAGTTCAATGGCACAGAAATTATGGATCATTTGATAAATACTATGAAAATCGTATTCATCGTACGCGGCTTCAATGCGTTGTTGTAAGCGTGCGGTTTTTTCTATCGCCCATTTATCCAACGCAAGCAAGTTATCGACTGCGACACAATCTTTAGTTGGATCAAAATCATTAATATTGGATAACAAATAACGTGCTGTATTTCGAATACGACGATAAGCATCCGATGAGCGTTTTAAAATTTCATCCGACACGGTCATTTCGGCCGTGTAGTCGGTTGCCGCAATCCACAAGCGCACAATATCGGCACCCAGGTTTTTAATGACCTTTTGCGGTGCAACTACATTGCCTTTTGACTTTGACATTTTCTGGCCTTTTGCATCCACCGCAAAGCCATGAGTTAACACCGACTTATAAGGTGCAACACCCTGCATTGCCACCGAGGTTAACAACGAAGACTGGAACCAGCCACGGTGTTGGTCTGAACCTTCTAAATACAGGTCAGCAACCGGGTAGTCTGTCACACCTAGCATCTGCTTCATCACTGAATAATGTGTAACGCCAGAGTCAAACCAGACATCCAGTGTGTCGGTTACTTTTAAATAATCATCGGCATCATCAGCCAGTAAATCTTTAGGCTCTAAATCAAACCAGGCATCAATCCCCTGCTGTTCAATTTTTTGTGCAACCTGTTCTATCAGTTCAACACTGCGCGGATGTAACTTTGATGTTTCTTTGTGTACGAACAAAGCTATCGGCACACCCCAGGTTCGCTGACGCGATACACACCAGTCTGGCCTACTCTCAACCATTTTTTCAATTCGCGCCTGTCCCCAGTCGGGCATCCATTTGGTTTGCTTGATAGCAGCCATGGCTTTATCACGTAAGCCATTTTTATCCATGCTGATAAACCATTGCGGCGTAGCACGGAAAATAATCGGTGTTTTATGTCGCCAGCAATGCGGGTAGCTGTGTTGCAAGGCTTCGTCATGTACCAGTTTGCTGTTTGTTTTTAAAGTTTCAATAACGCTCGAGTTGGCTTTAAAAACATGCTGACCTTCAAATAGTGGTGTGCCTTTTACAAAAGTACCGTCGGCACCCACCGGGTTGTCTATTTTTAAATGATAACGCTGACCAACAACGTAATCGTCCTGCCCATGCCCCGGCGCAGTATGCACACAACCGGTACCCGCTTCTAAAGTAACATGGTCACCCAAAATAATCGGCACTTCACGGTCATAAAAAGGATGGGCCAGTTTCAGGCCTTCCAGATCTTCACCGGTACATTTGCCTGCAACTTTATAATTACCCACTCCATAGCGTTGCATAATGTCTTCAACCATATCCGAAGCAAGCAACAAACATTCAGGCACATGGTCGGTAACACTGTCGACCATTACAATGCTGTATTCAAATTTTGGGTTGACTGCAACGGCCTGATTGGCAGGTAAAGTCCAGGGTGTGGTAGTCCAGATAACAACCGAGGTAAGCTTACCTTTTAATAGCTCTTTATCTAAATCGGTACAGCGGATTTTTAATGCTTCGTCATCGAGCACTTCAAAGCGTACATCTATCGCCGGTGATTTCTTATCTTCATATTCAACTTCAGCTTCTGCCAGGGCAGAGCCACAGTCCACACACCAATGTACCGGTTTGGAACCTTTATGCAGGTGCCCGGCTTCAATGATTTTACCTAGACTTCGCACAATATCGGCTTCGGTTTTAAAATTCATTGTAAGATAAGGGTTATCCCAGTCACCTAAAATTCCTAAGCGTTTAAAGTCTTCTCGTTGGCCATCTACCTGTTTAAGTGCATACGCTCGACAGGCTTTACGGAACTCCGCCGGGGTCACTTTAACACCGGCTTTGCCGACTTTTTTCTCAACCATTAACTCAATGGGTAAACCGTGGCAATCCCAGCCCGGCGTATAAGGTGCATCAAAACCGCTAAGTGTTTTTGATTTAATAATAATGTCTTTTAAAACTTTATTAACCGCATGGCCAATATGAATATTACCGTTGGCGTAAGGCGGGCCATCGTGTAAATAAAACTTCGGTCGATTTTGTTGTTCAGACAGTTTACGCAACTGTGCATACAAATCCATGTCGACCCATTGCTTTAAGAAAGCCGGTTCACGGTTTGCCAGGTTACCCCGCATTGGAAAGTCTGTTTTGGGTAAATTTAATGTATCTTTATAGTCTGCCACGGTGTTTGTTTACCTTGTTAAATTTATAACTGTTTTCATTCAAATTGTCGCGCTATCGCTCACAATGACAATCCTGTAACTAAATGTTATTTCTTTTTAAAAAAATATTTCGCTTGCTCAACATCAACTGCGATTTGTTCCTTTAATGCATCTAACGAATCAAACGGCAACTCGTCCCTTAGTTTTTTCAAAAAACTGACTTCAATGTATTTGCCATAAATTGTTTGGTTAAAATCAAATAAAAAGACTTCTAAAATAACTTTTTTTCCATTTACTGTGGGGCGCGTTCCAATACTCGCAACACCCTGCACCGGCTGTTCCTGTAAGCAGCCAACCTCAACAACATAAATACCATGTAACGGTGTGACTTTTCGGTGCAGATGAATATTGGCCGTTGGAAAACCCAGTTCCCGCCCCAGTTTTTCACCGTGCGCCACCCGACCCGTCATTTTATAATGGTGCCCGAGTAACTTTTCAGCTTCTTTAAATTGCCCGGCTTCTAATGCCGTTCGAATGCGGGTACTGCTTACCCGCCCAAATTCAATTCCAGTTTCAGCATCGGTTCCAATATTAAAAGTTGGCATATGAACAACTTCAAACCGGTGTTTTTTACCTGCTGCAACTAAATGTGCAAAGTTTCCTTCACGACCTTTACCAAAACGAAAGTCATCACCTACTACAAGGTATCGAACACCTAATCCATTAACTAATACCCGTTCAATAAATTCCTGATACGGCATGTCAGCCAGCGTCTTGTTAAAGCGCAACGATAAAATCCGTTCCACTTTATTGCGTTGCAAAGCGGACACTTTATCACGTAAACGCATCAGTCGAGCCGGTGCTGCATTACCGGCAAAATATTCCAGCGGCTGCGGCTCAAAGGTGATGACCGTACTCGGGCAGCCAAACTGCTTAGCTTTGTCTGCCAGTTGCTCCAGTACATGTCGATGCCCCAGATGCACACCATCAAAGTTACCAATGGTAGCGACACAACCATGGTGCTGCGGGCGTAAATTATGAAGTCCACGGATCAATTCCACATTTATGCCCTGCTACCTTAACCTGTTCTGCATTATACTCTGTTTCACATTATATCAAGCTATCTGCTGAATTTTTAGCCGGTCGACGTAAATCTTTTATGCGAATACCCAGAATAAACAACACCACAAAGTAGCTACCCGCCCCCGCAATAACCAGCAACGATAAATTCATAACCTGACTGCCCAGGTTCAACTCATACCACGGTGCAATATTACCTAAATATGCTAATAAAACGGCTACCATCACCAAACAGGCCAAACTCACCTGCACACCAAATCGCAACCAGCCTTTATTGGGCTGATGCACTTTTTTGCGTACCAGACCTCTCCATAACAACCAGGCGTTGATCACCCCCGAAGCCGCTGTTGCCAGCGCTAAACCCGCATGCAGGCCATCGACTGCCAGCAGGTATAAGCCCACTACAAAGACAACGTTTAATACCATATTGCTGGCCATTGCAATCAGGCCAATTTTCATCGGTGTTTTGGTGTCCTGGCGGGCAAAATAGCCCGGCGCCAGTACCTTCACCAGCATGTGTGCCAATAAACCAAAAGAGTAGGCCTGCAATGCAAATACCGACATATCAATGGATTCAATGGAATAGGCACCGTGTTGTAAAAAGGTTGCCAATAACGGCTTGGCCAGAATAAACAGTGCCACCGCTGCGGGCAAACCAACAATAAAAACCCAGCGCATTGCAAAGTCCAGCATATGCGAAAAACCTTCGGGATCTTTAGCCGCATGCTTACTCGATAAACTTGGCAAAATCACCGTTGCTAAAGCAATGCCAAATACACCTAACGGAAATTCCAGCATCCTGTCTGCATAATACAGCCAGGTGATGCTGCCGGTGACCAGAAAAGAAGCCACAAAAAGGTCAAACAGCAGGTTAATTTGCATAGCAGAGGAGCCAATAATGCCCGGCGCCATTAATTTCATAATACGGCGCACCCCGGAATGCCGCCAGCCCCACCGTGGCCAGCGCAAAAAGCCAAGTTTATACAAAAACGGCAACTGAAAACCCAGTTGTAAAATACCCGCAAAAAGCACTCCCCAGGCCAGTGCTTTTACCGGCACATCAAGATAGGGTGCGAGCCAGATTGCCGAGCCAATCAGGCTTAGATTAAGTAAAATCGGGGTAAAAGCCGGCACCGCAAATTTACCGTAAGTGTTTAAAACACCGGATGAAAGTGCGGTTAAGGAGATAAAAATGATATATGGAAAGGTTAACCGGAACATATCGGTGGTTAAGGCAATTTTGTCAGGCTGACCGATATAGCCCCAGGCGATAGCCATCACCACAACCGGTGCGGCTATCAGGCAAACAACGGACAAAAGCACTAAAATACCGCCCAGCGTACCCATGGTGTGTTGCACCAGGTCGGCCACATCTGATTTATCCCGCTGGATCTTATACTCGGTTAATACCGGCACAAAAGCCTGAGAAAAGGCACCTTCACCAAATAAGCGGCGTAGAAAATTAGGCAGTTTAAAGGCAATAAAAAAAGCATCGGTTGCTTTGCCTGCACCAAAGTAGTGCGCCATAACAATATCGCGCGCCAGACCTGAAATCCGCGATAACAGGGTAAAGGCACTGACCACAAGGGTTGATTTAAACAGGCTCATATAAATTATAAGTTATTGATAATATTGCGTTATTTTATCTGGGTGTAATAAAGCACGTAAGTTATTGCAAATAAACAAGTTTTTCGAATAACATCATACCTTATAATATATTACCGATATACACTAACAAAGCGGCTTAAATTTATTGACAAATCAACCCAAAAGCCCCATTATACGCGGCTTTCTTGGTTAGACAGTTTATTTAGGAGAGCCACTTTGGCTAATTCAGCACAATCACGCAAACGCGCCCGTCAGGGTGAAAAACGTCGTCAGCACAATGCCGGCTACCGTTCTATGTTCCGTACTTTTATTAAAAATTTATTAGCGGCCATTGAGTCGGGTGATAAAGCAAAAGCGCAGGAAGCTTACAAAGAAGTCACTTCTGTTATTGATAAAACGGCTAACAAAGGCCTTATTCACAAGAACAAAGCTGCCAATCAAAAAATGCGTTTAAATGCACGTGTTAAAGCAATGTCATAAATACAGAATTTGCCAGCATTTAAAAAAAGCCGGCTTTTTAAGCCGGTTTTTTTAGTGCCCGTTTATTTGTACTTACTGAAGTGGCCCCCACCCCTGACTTAAACCGCCCGGCTTTACTCATATAAAGAGCTTATTAATTTGCAGGTATCACCCAGCTCGGCGGCCGCAAGTGAATAACATTCACAACTTTCCGCAATTCTGGATGCCCCGGTTAAACCATCATTTTCATGCGCTAACTGGTTCAGACCATTGCTATAGATATTCATACAGGCTGAAGCTGGACTTAACTTCACTAATACAGGCTCCGAGTTATCTGCAGAATATTCAATAATAATGATTTTAGTTAAATGAAACGGTTTTAAATGTGAGTCTACAGGCAACAGTGCTGTCGGCACATGCATGGTTCGGTTGGTTTTTAAAATATTACTCGGCAATGGGTATAAGGGCGGATGCTTCTTTAAACACACCGCATGAGGGTAAGGGATAACATGCATCGACTCCAGATTAACAGGTGCAAGTTCGTCACTTAAATAGTTAAAACCATTATTAAGCAAACCCCAGGTTGTAGTGGACTTGCCTGCTCCCGAACGCCCCGTTATTACAAGTACTTCACCATTTTTTTCCAGTGCTGCGCCGTGTAGAAAGAACAATGAAGGGCACAATTTTTCCAGTTCAATTGTTATGTCTTTTTCCAAATGGTAAACAAATAATCCTATATCCTCACAGTGGATAACCTGTTTTTTATCCCGAACAATCGTATACGTTAACTTACCCCCCCCCTGTTTTAACTCATAGTATAAGTCAGAAGATACTGGCTCCGTGCTATTAATCTTAAAAGCAGCATAATTCTGCAAAATAGTTTTATGTATAAAAGTATTTTGGCTATCTATATGCACTACTTTATTAAATATTTTTAATTTGCAACTTTGCATAAGCAATTATAGTAGTACCTTAAAATATATTTACAGCATAAAATACAACATAAAAAAAGACGCAACCAGTATTTGGTTGCGTCTTTTTACAATTAATACAGAGAATAAAGCGGGCTAATGAATTACTGTATTAGAACCAGATTTAGAGGCTGTTAGCAGGGGGAGTAATGTTAGAACCTGCCTGAGCCAGTGAAGGCAGCGCATTCATTGTCATTACAACGGGGGCGATATAAGCTGCTTTTTTGATAAAGTCACGACGGGCTTCGGTTTTCTGTTCGTTTAATTCAGTTTTGTTTTCTTCACTCATAATAATCTCCATTTAATATTTATTCATTAATTAACAATTTTAAATCTTTAAACTGCTGCAGTACTTTATCTAAATCGGTTTTTGCTGATGCGGCATCAATCTCATAAGACTGGGTTAATTTTTTAACAATAGCGTCAGCACCCAACCCCGCTTCCATTTGCTGCCAGATAAAGCCAGCAACCGAATTTAGCTGATGTATTTGGCCGTTGTCTTTATCTAAAATAACGAGCTCACCATCTATTTGCTGTGTTCTTAAGTTTGCCCGTACTACTAAATTCATCTATAACTCTTTTTAATAATGGTATATTAGACCAAAATTAGCAATATGCGTCAATGTAACAATAAAGCACCCGAACAGGCCAAACATTTTTAACCGAATAAAAACAACAGGTTATATTTAGGTTAGATTAGAGTATTGATACCATGCTAACCCAAATGGGTTAACCCATAACAATGACAGCTCAAAAAAATAAAATTATTCTGCTTTTGCAGCAAATAGCTCGGCTAACAGAGAAGAATAGCAAAGGATCTTTATCTGACAACACGGCTCGCTGGGCGCTGCAAGCCCGGCTGGCACCAGCACTCGTTGATAATTTTCTAACCACTGACCTTGCCCCTGCACTTGTACAGCAATTAAAAGCAGATACGCTTACAACAAAATTCTGGTTTCAGACACAGTATCAGGCCACACTGGAACTGATAACCGAATTAAATAAACAAAAAATTACACCGACCCTTTTAAAGGGAATGTCGATTAGCACTGCGTTTTACCCTAAACCATATTATCGCAATATGCGTGATATTGACCTTCTTGTTGAACAACAGCAACTTAAACAAGTCGAACAAATTATGCTGGTTCTGGGCTACGAACAGAGGTCACATTTACCTGATGAATTTTATAAAACCCACCACCACACAAAACCCTGGCGACATAAAACAAAAGACATATGGTTTGAAATACACACCGGGCTTGTTCCGGAATCATCACCCTGTTCTGCGGCAAAGGTTTTTTCTCTGACAACAATTAACAACGAAAAACAACTAAGCAATATCGATGACAAAGACGTTTACCGACTTAACCCAGAACTACAGATTGTTTATATCGCAACACACTGGGCGGAGGAATTGAAACAAACAGGCGGCCTGTTTGCTTTTACAGATATTGCTCTTATTATTAACAATACCCAGCCTGATTATAAAAAATTAATACACCTGAGTAGTGAGCCTTATATTGCCAATGCTGTTTATATTCTTTTATCTTATCTTCTAAACAACGGTTTACTAAGAGACTCTGCTATAAGACCACACCTGAAACAAATTAACCACTCGCTTGTTTTTTTTGACAAATGGCTACTCTATAAATTTATTGACCATTATCTGATGACAGGCAAACCTTTTGGCCGAATACTGACTATTAACAATATCGGTATACTGTGGAAGCTTTTATTAAGCCCACTACCCGCCAGTAAAAAGTTAATATTAATACCGGTTTATATAGCCTTCCCACCGCAAGCAAACAAAAAATTTGATCTGACTTTTCAATTATCGAGAATAAAGCGTTTGTTATTTAAATCTTCCCAATAATCATCTAAACTTTGCGTTGTCTTTATCTTATTGAAGGAAACACCCAGCATGCGCGGCTTTGTTCCACCCGATCCACAAACCGATGTTTCCAGTATTCAGTATTCAGTATTCAGTATTCCATTGTGTACGCACCCCGACGTAAAGCAAACAGGCACCGGATGCCGCAAAGTTGTGTGGAGATAAAACAGGATAAGCAGGAAGCTATCGAACAATCTAACCCACAAGCTAAACGCTATGCGGCGCAGGTACTAGGCCCCTCTAAATCTTCAGAAGGCCAATATATTTATTATGTAATGGAGTGGCTTGAATAATCAACTCTCTTATAAAACCAGCATCTTTGCGGCTTGCCGAATATCTTCCTGAGCTTCATGCAGTATTTCCATACTGGCCTGCGGACCAAGCTCACTAAGGCCGAGTTTTTGAAAAGCGGGGATTTCAACAAGGGGCGGAATATTGGCGTTCTGTTTCCCATCACCGTACATACTATGAATATTAGCAACAATAATAATATCGGCATAATCGGCTTCAGGCTTTTCATCTCTAAACCAGTTGTCTATATTGTCAGGCACACAAATGAATTCTTCATCAAAATTCCATTGCTGTAAAATCATTCGTCCCACCTGGCCGGAAAGTTTATTAACAATGCGATCAGCAAACTTGGGGTTATCTTTTAATTCAGGGATACGACTTAAATAACTGATAATCGGCAAAGCACCAATCTGAGAAATAAGCCCTGCAAGCATGGCCTTATCGGCTTGCTTACCTTTAACCATCGAACCCAGCACATAACTTATCGCACCGATACGCCGACTATGATCAAGCACATTCTTTAACTGCTGCTGTAATTGAGAATTCGGTGCTGTAAATAAATTATTAACCGCAACACATATCACAATATTTTGAACCACATGCAAACCTAATCTTGTCACCGCTTCCATACAAGTGGACGTTAAACGGTAACCTGAAAATATCGAGGAGTTTGCAATTTTAATCACCCTGGCCGCAATATTGGGATCCATTTCCAGAAGTTTTGCAATTTGATTCATCCCCTTAACTGGATCATTTACTGCTGTTCTTACTTTTAAGGCTATGTCTGGCAAACTCGGTAGTTCAAGCTGGCCTTTGGCACAGTCAGCCAGAATACGTTGTTCCAGTGTTGCCTGTAATCCTGTACTCATTATTTTTTTTCCCGCTGAAACGTGTCACACCAGGCATCATGTTGCTGTATTGTTTTTAACGCCTGCATTAATAAACTTTTACCCGGATCACGCTGGTGCCAGGTTGAAGCACCGGATGGATGTGGCAAGGGTATAATATCAGCGATATGCTTGTAAAATTCAAGTCTAAAAGTTTGACCTATTATTTTGTCCAGCTTGTTGATTGCCATTATCTGGCTAATCGCCAACTTTCCCACCGGGATAACAAGTTCTGGCTTCAAGGTTACTACTTCTTTTTGCAGCCATGTTGCGCAATTTTTTATTTCTGTTTTATCAGGAACACGATCACCGCCTTTCGGTTTGTTATCAACCAGCTTCTTGCCGGGGAAACATCGACATATGGCCGTCATATACACTTTGCAGCGAAACGGCTCTTCATCAATACCAATCGAGCTAAACCATTTAAACAGCGTTTTACCGGCCGTCCATGCAAACGGCTTCTGGATATCTCTTTCTTTAATCCCTGGTGCCTGCCCGATTAATAGTATTTTCGACATCACCGGCTCCCCAACCACGGGTTGGCTCTGCATCTTTTCACAAAGATGGCATTTTCTAATATTTGCCTGAAGCCGTTTTAATACAAGTTCGGTCATATTATTAATATATCACTGAACTAATAATAAAAACCGCTATTCATACTTTTTAAGCAACACACCTTCATCTCCACAACACGATGCAGCACATTTTTTAACCGCATGAATTGATTCTGCATTACCTTGCAAGAAGGAACTAATGGGCAAATTATCGGTTGCACAATCGCAGCCTTTATCATCATATTTATAAACATGTTTTAAACCCACCGCAATAGCTGCGTCTAAAGTTTGCTGCATAATGAGAGAGGGGGTTGGTTCAATATGGCTTAGTTTATAGGCGGGGAAAAACTTGGTGATATGCCACGGCGCGTCTTCACCCAGATTATCTTTAATCCAGTGCGCTATACTGGTTAACATTTCCAGATTATCATTTTTAGTCGGTATAATATTGGTGCGCGTTTCCACATGAATACCCAGTTCATGGGCTTTTTTAATGGAATGCAAAACTTCATCCACGGATGACTTCCTGCAAATGTCTTTATAAAAATCATCATCAAGACTTTTAATATCTGAACACAGTACATCAATATACGGCGCGACGACTTCCAGCGCTTCATCCGTGACATAACTGTTAGAAACATACAGAATATACAGGCCTTTTTCTTTGGCTACTTTGGCAACGTCAATAATATATTCCAGCCAAACAGCGGGCTCGGAATAGGTAAAAGCGATACCCTGCACTTTAAAACGTAATGCGGTTTCAACCAGTTGTTCGGCGGTGACATACGCTGCAGTTGATTCACCACGAGCGAGGTCATCTAACGCCGTAACACCCCATGATATATCCAGATTATGGCAACCATCGCAACGGAAGCTGCAACCATAACTACCTACCGATAATACTTTTGTACCCGGTCTGAAATGTTTAACTGGCTTGTCTTCAATATTATCAACATCCAGTGCAGAGATAATCCCATACGAAAGATTATATAAAGTACCATTACGGTTAACATGCGCCTGACAAAAACCACGTTGACCATGGTTGAGCCGACAGCGCCACAAACATAAATTACAACGCGTTGTGCCATCATCCTGCTTGTCCTGCAACATGGTCTCCACTAGCTGATAATGATCCGGTCGTGCTTCTAAACTACTCATTACTATTCCCCACTGTCTGGTTTTTAATTTCAGCTATCTTCCATAACGGTGCAACAACAACATTCAAACAGGCATAAGCATCTCTGAGTGCCTGTTCCACTTGTTCAAACGCCGGTGCTTTAGCAAAGATAAAGCCTAAGTAACTATTGCCTTCCGGTAATGGCGTTAACTCATAACCATCACGTAACTGAATATTAACGTCTTCAATAAATTCAATTTTTCTCGCTTCAAGCAAACCTTCTATTCGTTTAAGTATGCCTTGCTTTGAAACCGGTATCATCATGACACCGGCGGCCGTGTCAGAAAACGATTGTTCGACCGGCTTGCCGGTCGCCTGGCTTAAAACAATTTCTTCTAAAGAGCAGCCTAAGCCATATTCCAGGATGTCACTGCATAAACCACCGATCGTACGTGCAGCCATTTCAATTAAATAGATCTCTCTATTGCGCATGCGACACTCAGCATGCACCGGCCCAGTTTTAATCCCATAGGCTTCACAGGCTTGTTGAACTATATCCGATACTTTATGAACTTGCTCAGCAGGTAATCTTGTTGGCGTAATGTAATACGTTTCTTCAAAGAAAGGGCCGTGCAATTCATCCGGCTTGTCAAAAATAGTCAGTAACTTAAACACACCATTATCAACAATACCTTCAACGGCAATTTCATTGCCATGAATATATTCTTCCAGCAAAACATATTCTTTTTCAACTAGCTCTAAATCTGTATGCATGGCTAACAGGTTTGCAATACGCTTTGCAGCGGCTATTAATTCATCTTTATTGTTTACCCGAATAACCCCCCTACTTGCCGATAGAGCCAGTGGTTTTATCACAACAGGGAAATCAATATTTCTATCGGCCTGATTTAATATCATGGATAATTTAACTCGCTGATATTTTGGTATCAGGATATTATGAGCCTGCAACACATCACGAGCCAAATCTTTACGTCGAGCATAACGCGCTGCCTTCACAGCGTTATGCAGTAAACCTAAGTGCTGTGCTACCTTTGCAGATAGTTCAATGACAGAATCATCTGTACCAATAACGACAAGCACATTCACATCAGCTATGCCGTCCAGAATAGTTTGTAAAGCTTCCTCTTGTTGGTCGAGGCGCACATGCAGGCCGTGCGCATACTCAGGCACAATTGAATGTTCACCTTCGGAAACAATAACAACATCAAGACCAAGCCGTGCAGCGGCCTGAAGATACCGCATGGTACGATAACTACCATGCGGTGCAATCAACAAAATAGCGGCTGACCGTTGTGCCGGCATCGACCGACACCTTTCAGGAATAACAACGGACATAGACAAAAGAGTCTTTAAGAATAATTAAACGCAGTTCAATTTTATGCGCAGCCACCACCGCCACCGCCGCTCGCACTACCGCAGCCGCCACAACCACCTGAACCACCAACGGCTTTAAAGACATTATTGAAAACAAACGATGCATTTAAACCATCGTTTGTATAATCAATATCAGCACCTTTTAAATAAGCGAGTGCCACTGCATCAACCACCACTTTATAGCCATCACCTTCTAATACTTTGTCATGCGGGTGAATAGTATCGGCGTAAGTCATGCCATAGGTCATACCACCACAGCCACCACCGGAAACAAAAACACGAATACCTTCAGCAGGATCCTCTGCAGCGGTCATTAAACCCGCAATTTGTTCACCTGCGGTCACAGATACTTTGAATTCTTCATCGGTGATGTTTGTATTAAATTCGGCAACGGCTGTATTCATTTCTATTCTCCAAAATATGCTATTTAAGTGACTATATATATAGTATAGATAATACCATAACATTTAGAATTCAACCCTGTTTTTACAGATAAACTACCTATTTCCCTTTTAAAATCAAGGTTATACTGCAGGGAAGGGAAAATATTGAAAGGGGTTCCGGCAACCTGCAGCCGGAACCTTTATGCGTTACCTAGACGAGTGCCAACGCAGGACTACTGTCCTTAGCAGCTTTTAGCCGGTTCTGAGCACCAACCAGTTTGCCCATCATGCGCAAATCTCGTGACGTTAGATTCAGAGCCGCATCGACCCAAATCTCAGCCACATCCATAAGCTCATCATAAGTTAACGGATTAAGATATTCCCGCACCCGGCGGATCGCCTGCAAACCATTACTGGCGCGGCGATGCCGCCGAATGTATTTGTATACCGCCTGCACGCCTTCACCTGGCTCCGCCAGCACATCAATGACACCCAGTTCGTGCAGTTCCTCGGCACTAAACAACCGCCCGGCCGTAATTAATTCTTCGGCGCGTCGAAAATCAAGTTTACGTGACAACAAGCTATAAGCGCCCATTCCCGGAAACAGGTTAAACAGAATTTCCGGTAAGCCCAGCTCGGTGCCCCGTTCAGCGACCAATACCGAACTTGACAGCGCCGCCTCAAAACCACCGCCCAGCGCACTGCCCTGTATCAACGAAATTGTGGTCAACGGCAGATGTAAATGCGCCGAGTTCAGGTACAGCACATCAATACAGGGTTTGGCATAGGCCAGCAGACCTTGCCGGTCATGGTTTTCGATATGTTGACGGAACAGGTTCAAATCTCCCCCCAAATTAAAAACTCCCGGCACATCGGATGCCAACACCAGATAGGAAACAGCCAGTTCCTTACGCCGGACGGCCTGCCCGACCTGCTCCTGAAAGTCGGCAATTTCTGCCAGCAGGGTGGGTGTAAAACAGGGACGAGGTGAAGCATGCATGTCATACCATAAACATTGTAAATCCGCATCGTAACGCGGGGTAAGTTGTTTAAAAGGACCAAAGCAATTCAAGTTACATTCGGCTGCCAGACTCATAAGTATTCTCCTTGTTAGGTTTCGGAAAGAAACGTACACGTTTAGAGTCCTGTGCAGGATAACGGTTGTCAATGACCATAAAGCATCAAAAATAGTAACCAGTTCATGTTTCAGAGCTTAAACCGCTGGTTATTTCACAAAAATACACACAACATTTGCTTTTTAGACACGCGGGAAAGAAATAAAGCATTTGCAGAAAAATATCTTAAAGGATATATATCTTAAATAACGGTAGTTGTTTAAAATAAGCACTCCAATTTTTGAGGTAAACATTATGTCGCGTATGGTTTTTTGTCAGCATTTAAATAAAGAAGCTGAAGGGCTCGAATCGGTTCCTATGCCAGGAGAACTGGGTCAGCGTATTTACGAGAACATTTCAAATGAAGGCTGGACTAAATGGCTCGAACGCCTGACCAGCATCATTAACGAAAATCAGCTCAATACGGCCGATCCTGCCGCCATCCAGATTATTGAACAACATATGCTCGGTTTTTTGTTTAACGAAGGTGAACAGGGGCAATTACCTGACGGATTTCAGGCTCCCGGTGGCAAAAAATAATCACCACTCATGGCAACCCAGACCATGAATTATTGCAGTGAATGCGGAAAAACGGTTGAACTGAAAATACCGGATGGCGATAACCG
The DNA here is from genome assembly GCA_003232015.1 of Gammaproteobacteria bacterium. Next base: position 2,718 of record QIKU01000245.1, on the reverse strand, counting down.
GCAACGGCATGTTTGTCGACACTGCGATACTATCCACTATCAAAATCCAAAAATTGTTGCTGGCTGCCTACCTGTCTGGGAAGACAAGGTGCTACTTTGCAAACGCGCCATTGAGCCTCGCCATGGTTACTGGACCTTACCCGCCGGTTTTATGGAAAATGATGAAACGCTAGAACAGGCTGCAACCCGTGAATCCGTTGAAGAAGCAAACGCAAATCTGCAAATAACCGGTCTATACACCGTCATCAGTCTGCCAAATATTGACCAGATTTATATGCTATACCTTGCCAAACTGGTTGACCTGAATTTTTCAGCCGGTATCGAAAGCCTTGATGTGCAGCTTTTTACTGAAGACCAAATCCCCTGGGATAAACTGGCTTTTCGCACTATCGACTTTACTTTAAAACGCTATTTTGAAGATCGGGAAAATAACCATTTCCCTGTTCACACCAGTTTTATAGAAAAACATAACCGCTACCAATAAAGAGCACCAAACTCAAACACGCCATGCTTAAATTTACTGACCTTGCTTTGCGCCGTGGCACAAAAGAATTATTCCGCGATGTTAATCTAACCATTCATGCCGGACAAAGAGTGGGCATCACCGGTGGCAATGGCGTCGGTAAATCTAGTTTATTTGCCTTAATTCTAGGCCAACTACAGGCTGACAGTGGCGAGGTCAGTTTTCCAAAAAATATAAAAACAGCCCATGTTGCACAGGAAACCCCGGCACTGGATCAAACCGCTATTGAGTATGTCCTTGATGGCGATATTGAACTACGCCAGCTTGAAAACAAAATTAAAATCGCTGCAGAAAAGAATGATGGCGAAGCACTTGCCCACCACTACAGTGAAATGGAAGCCATTGGCGGCTACAGCGCCAACAGCCATGCTGCAACGTTACTACATGGCCTGGGTTTTACCTCAGCACAGGAACAGCAACCGGTAAAAAGCTTTTCTGGTGGCTGGCGAATGCGCTTAAATCTGGCTCAAGCGTTAATACGCCGCTCTGATATGTTGTTACTTGACGAACCCACCAACCATTTGGATCTAGACACGGTTATCTGGCTGGAAAACTGGTTACGCCAGTACAAAGGCACCCTGCTGCTTATTTCGCATGATCGGGATTTTCTGGATAACGTCACCACCCATATTGCGCATATCGAACATGCACAAATCAACAATTATACCGGTAACTATTCGGCCTTTGAAATTCGTCGTGCCGAACAACTGGCCACACAGCAATCTGCTTTTGAAAAACAGCAACGTGAAATTCAACATATGCATAAATTTGTTGAACGCTTTAAGGCTAAAGCAACCAAAGCACGTCAGGCGCAAAGTCGGGTAAAAGCACTGGAGCGCATGGAAATTATTGCGCCAGCACACGTTGACTCGCCGTTTAAGTTTCGATTTAAAAGCGCCGAAAAAATACCGAACCCACTACTCAACCTGGATCAGGTTAACGCTGGCTACCATGACAAAACCATACTAAAGCAGGTTAAGTTCACCGTTCACCCCGGTGACCGTATCGGTCTGCTCGGACACAACGGTGCAGGCAAGTCGACACTGATAAAACTGCTGGCGGGAGAAATTCACCCACAACAGGGTGAGCTGCATTTCGCCAAAGAACTTAAAACAGGGTATTTCGCGCAACATCAACTCGAACAGCTAGACTCAGAAGCCAGCCCCCTGTTACACCTGCAACGAATCGATAAACACGCCACAGAAAGTGAGCTGCGCAAATATCTGGGTGGTTTTGCTTTTAATAAAGACATGGCACTGGATCCGGTTGCCCCTTTATCTGGCGGGGAAAAGGCTCGCCTGGTACTGGCCTTGCTGGTATATCAAAAACCTAATTTATTACTACTCGATGAACCCACCAACCACCTTGATCTGGAAATGCGCCATGCCCTAACCATTGCAATGCAATCTTTTGAAGGTGCGATGATCATCGTTTCGCATGACCGGCATCTGCTGCGTACCGTTACCGACACATTCTTTTTAGTCACATCTGCTGCTGTCACTCGCTTTGATGGCGATTTAGATGACTATAAACAATGGATTAATAACGAAAATAAATTACAAAAACACAACGAAGACAGAAAAACCACCTTCGGAACAGTAAATTCTTCTGCTAACAATAATGCCGATAAACACGCACAACAAAAACCCCTGCAAAACAAACTTAAAAAACTGGATAAACGGCTCGAGCAATTAACCGCTAAAAAAACCAATCTAGAATCAGGACTGGCAGATGACTCCAATTATAAAGCTGAAAATAAGGACACACTTGACAGCTTACTAACCGAACAAGCAAAAATTAATACCGAATTAGAATGCGTAGAAACCGAATGGATGGAAACCAGCGAAGCATTGGAAAACCTGAGAGACTAAACATTAGCTGTTTATTGTACCCAGTTGATATACCAACTATACACAGAGCAGCAGTAGTGTTATATAAAAATAGAGAATACCGTCTGGAGGGGGTATGAGTTCAATATCAATCATCATTATAACTAAAAATGAACAGGAAAATATTAGTAACTGCATTGAATCTGCGCACTGGGCAGATGAAGTCATCGTGTACGATAGTGGCAGCACGGATAATACAGCAAAAATTGCAACAGATTCAGGCGCAACAGTCATCGTAGACCCGGTTTGGGAAGGCTACGGCCAACAGAGAATAAAAGCCCAGAAACATGCAAACAGCGACTGGGT
>QIKU01000068.1 GCA_003232015.1 Gammaproteobacteria bacterium | reverse complement strand
CGCTTACGCGAAATTGGTATTCCTGCCTACCTGTTAAATGCAACATTAAATGGGGTGATGGCGCAGCGTTTGGCACGGACATTATGCCCGCACTGCAAACAGCCAACAGAGATAGACGCTGATGTCTGGCATGCTTTAACCAAACCTTACAAAGTTACCGGCAAGAGACATTTTTATAAAGCCGTGGGTTGTGACAAGTGTCGTGATACTGGCTATTTAGGGCGTGTTGGTATATATGAAATGCTAACAATGAGCAACAATATGCGCCATAAGATTACACCGGAAAGTGACGCAGTGGAGATTCGACGCTTAGGTGTTAAAGAAGGCATGATGCAGTTACGCATTGCCGGTGCACAGAAGGTCGCCATGGGGATCACTACGCCTGAAGAAGTATTACGCGTTGTACCATTAGACGATAATTTTTAGGCCAGGCTCAATTTAAAAGGCTCTTAAAAAGTATAATAGTGGCCTTTGCTGTATCTCTGCCACGTATTTTTATTTTTAATAGGGATTGTTCTGTGGGAACTAATGTGTTCGTTTCGCATGTGTCTGAACCTGACGAATAAGTTCATCAGGAAAATAAGGCTTTAAAATAAAATCATCCGCACTGGTTTCCAGTATCTCATTAACGGTACTGTCTTTTTCATCACCAATAACAATGATGGGTAAATGTTTCCATTTTTCCTGTTGACGGATCACATCAATAAATTCATGTGTATTGGTATAAACCAGTTTTGCATGGATAAAAATTAAACCGGGTGGCAACATTACTTCAAACAGTCGCTTTATATGAGCGGCTGAGTAAGCAGTTGCAACCTGATATCCTTCTCGGTGCAATAAATATTCAACCAGACTTGCACTGAATTCATCATTTTCAATAATCAGCACAGAGCTGCGTAAAACCTGATGTGGGTGGGGCATAATTGCCAATTACCTCATAACTGCATTTAGGCTTCCTGGCACTTGGTATGTATCCTGCGTTATTAAGTTTATCGGCAGTATTGAAGCTGGGCTTTAGTTTATTTTTAGGGTTGATAGTGGCGCTTACGGGGATGTTGAATGAATATTTCTCTGTAAGGTACTGTATTTAAAGAATTAATAATAAAATAGAGATAAATGTGCTATACAAATAACGCTAATAATTCACCCGCAGGATCACGTTTCTTGCCATTGCAGCTGATGTAGCGCTGCACCTTAAACTTAGTGATTGTTTGCGCCTGCTCATAGGCTTTCAAAGTAAACGATGTATTGTGATTTGATATCAATACCGGAATGCCCTGCGCAGCTTTTTGTGAGGCCATATTTGCAAGTTGTTGTTGTTGTTCTAAAGTAAATCCACCTGCGCTGTACTGAGTGAAGTTTGCAGAAGAAGATATAGGTGCATAAGGCGGGTCGCAATAAATAACATCGCCTTTTTTAGCCTGTTGCATAATGCTCATAAAATCCTGATGAATAAAGGTGGCGTTTTGTGCTTTGTGTGCAAAGGCAAACATTTCATCGGCAGGAAAATAAGGTTTTTTATAACGGCCAAAGGGAACATTGTAACCACCTTTTAAATTATAACGGCACAGGCCATTGTAACCATGGCGGTTTAAATATAAAAAAAGTGCAGACTTTTTCTTTATTGAACGGGTGGTATTAAATTGCTGCCGGAATTCATAGTATGCTGTTTCGGTGTTATTTTGTTCACTAAAATATGGCTGACAATATTTTATAAAGTCATCACTGCTCTCTTTTAACAGATTATACAAATTAATAAGGTCAATATTATTATCAGCTAATAAATATTGATTGTAGTTGGTATTTAAGAATACGGCGGTTGAACCTGCGAAAGGTTCAATGAGTCGTTTACCTTCAGGTAACAACGGTTGTATTTTTGCCATTAAGCGATATTTATTACCGGCCCATTTTAAGAAAGGCCTGTTTTTAAGTGAGGTCACTTTTAATAAACATTTTTGAGTTACGTTGGTAATTGTAAAGCAAGCGGCGTTTTACTGGCAGTTGTTTTATGTCTTTTTGTTTAAAGCCGCGTTCTTTAAACCATTGTGATGTCCGGGTGGTTAGAACAAACAGGCTACTTAAGCCTAGTTGTTTTGCGTGTTGTTGAATGGCATTAAATAGAGCTTCACCACGGCCATGATTCTGGTAATCTTTATGCACTGCAAAGCAGGATAGTTCGCCCGTTTTTTCTTTGATAAATGGGAAAAGAGCAGCACAGCCAATCACCATGCCGTCACGTTCAATAACGGTAAAGGATGATATTGCCATCTCCAGATTTTCGCTTGAACGTTTTACCAGTATACCATCTTGCTCAAGTGGCTGGATAAGTTCAATCAAGCTGGCAATATCGTTAATTGTTGCCTGGCGCATCACTTCAAAACTGTTGGCCGAGATAAGAGAACCGCAACCATCTCGGGTAAAGAGTTCAGTTAACAGGCCACCATCAATGTGCCTGTCGATGAGATGGCAACGCGGCACATTATTGTTAACAGCATTAATAGCATTGTGAATGCAGCGAATAGTACGGTCAGACATTTTTGTTTTTTTAGTTATGAGTTGTTGAGCATCATTGGCTGTGAGTTCTCGTATTAACTGGTTCCGTAAATTGGTTATCCCTTTATCATTAATCAGGTAAATAAGTTTGTCGGCCAGAAGCTGGCTTGCCAGTTCAGCAGCAAGATCGTTGGCATTTAAGTTAAAAACTTCGCCGGTGGGTGAATAGCCTAAGGGGGGAATGAGCACCAGATTATTTTGTTCAAGCGTTGCCTGAATAGTTTTTGTTGCAATTTTTCTCACTTCCCCGGTGTGTAAGTAATCGACTCCGTCGAGTACCCCAATGGGTTTTGCGGTAACAAAGTTGCCGGAGCTAATATGGACAGTTTTACCAGCGGTGAGCGAGTTTGCTAGCCCCATTGAAAGTAAGGCTTCTATTTCAACCCGTACGCGACTGGCTGCACCAATAACACAGTCCAGTGCTAAATCATTGGTGATACGTAAACCGTTAACTATTTTTAATTCACCGCCTGATTTTTTCAAACGCGCATCGGTTTGTGGACGTGCACCATGCACTAATACTAGTTTAACCCCAAGACTATGGAGCAGCATAATATCATGTACCAATGGAGTGAACTGTGTGTCTGTTAGCAGCTCTCCACCGAAGGCAATAACAAAAGTTTTGTTTCTAAAAGCATTAATATACGGTGTTGACTGGCGGAACCAGTCAATAAAAGAGTCCTGTTTATTGGGCATTTTTTTTGTCACAGTATATGAACAGCTATTTTTGGAGTGGCCTGTACCGGCACATTAATTTTATGCGATGGCAGTTGTATTATTTTAACCCCTGCTTACCAGGATGATTTTTTGCTAAAGCGAATTTTTGGAATGAGCAAGCCAAGGAACATGCCGCCAAATAATACCGCAGCACCTGCAATGAACCATTCGCGGTTATCCTGATCTTTTAATACCTGATTTTCCTGATGCAACATCTGTAAATCTTTCTCAAGTTTCACATTTTCCTGCTGCAGGTTACGGTTTTCTTTGTCAAGTAATATTGGTTTTGCCGCAACTTTGGATAAGCGTGCCAGTTCCGATTCAAGTAAGCTTGATTTTTCAGACAAAGACTTTCGTGTTTGACTTAGCTCTTTTCGATCTTTGCGTAAAGAGGTGCGTTCAGCTTTTAACTGAGCGACTTCCGCGATATATTTTTCAAGTTGAGCCTGGACTTTATCTAATTTTTGCTGTGCAATAGGCTCAGGAATTAAATACTGGCTGCGCACCCAGCCTTCGGTTCCATCTTCGGTGCGGACGTGTGTGTAGCCGGTTTCGGACTGTTCGAGTACTTCCAGCTTGCTGCCACTTTCAAGGGCGCGAATAATCTGAAATTCGGTGCCTTGCCCGGTGCGCAGGGTGATACGTAATTTATCACTCACGTATTGAGTCTCTGCAAAGGTGGGCGATAAGAGATAAGATCAAAGCTGAACTTGTTAAGATAAGAAGTAATAATAAGTGCTTCATGTGAGCGATTCCAGAAAATGTCGTATTGCATTTAATATTATCGCCATAAGATCGACAAAGCAAGTAAAGCGATCATAAAATGTGTATTTACCTCAATGGTTTAGCTCCTGGAGACGACGTTAATTCTGGCAGGACACAATGTTTTGAAAGGCAGCGGTTTAAACTTATTCCTGAAAGGCGACCATGTGGTCGGCAGCAAGACGTAAATTAACTTGTTCTCCAATATTAAAATTGTGGTGGCTTGGGAATAAAGATAGAAGTTCTGTGCCGGAGTGGAGTTTTACCGTGTATAAAATCTCGGCACCTTTAAATGCTTTTTGGCTGATTTCTGCCTGGATGTCACCGGCTGGGTCAAGCACGATATCATCTGGCCTGAGAAGCAGCTTTACTTTGCTGCCGATTGTAAAATCGTAAGCACGGTCACCACTGACAATGCCAATTTCTGTTTCAACCGAGTCAGGCGTTTTTAAAGTACCACTCAGAAAAACACCCTGGCCAATAAAGTCAGCGATAAACAGACTATTGGGAGAATGGTACAAATTATAAGCGGTATCCCACTGTAATAACTGGCCATTATTCATTACACCAATGTGGTCACTGATAGCAAAGGCTTCATGTTGATCGTGGGTGACGAGTATGCCAGTCATATTTTTAGACTTTAAAATCTGCCGCACATCCTGATTAAGTCGTTCGCGCATTTCAATATCCAGATTTGAAAAAGGCTCGTCCAGCAAAATCAGCTCAGGATTAGGTGCCAGTGCCCGTGCAAGCGCAACCCGCTGCTGCTGGCCACCGGATAATTCATGAATATAGCGTTGTCCAAAACCGGCCATATCAACAACTTCCAGCATTTCATCAATAATGGCCTGTTGCTCTGAGCGGGTTTTCTGGTTCAGGCCAAAGCCAATATTGTCGGCTACGCTCAGGTGGGGAAACAGGGCATAGTCCTGAAACACCATACCAATACGGCGTTTTTCTGGTGCGCGGGTAAATCCGGGGCGAGAGGATACAAAATCACGAATGATGATTTCACCCTTGCTAACCGGCTCAAAGCCGGCAATGGCACGTAAAGCCGTCGTTTTACCGCAGCCACTGGGACCGAGCAGGCAGGCGAGATCGCCTTCATTGACATGAAAACTAAGATTATCCACGATGATTTGGGCGCGATGCCGACACTCGATATTGTGTAATTCTAGTACTGCACTCATAAGTGCCTATACTAGCAATTTTCGGGCAATTCTTAAATGTGATTTTTAAGCCGGTTTTATGTGAAAGTTCAGGAACCCCCGGTTTATTTTGGTAAATAGCTAAAGAAAAACGGGAGAGTTGACGACATATATAAGGAATTATATCGACAGACAGGAAACAGCTTGTTTGTCCTTCGCAACGTAAGAGAGAATATATGGCACTCCCTGTTCAATCAGATACCGAACATAAATTAGTATTACTGCAAGCAGACTTTAAACATGCCCTCCCTGACAAAATAACAGCCATTGAGCAGAGCTGGGCTGGCAGCCTGATCGGAGAGAATAATGATGCAATTATTGTAGAGTGTCATCGAATGCTGCATAAGCTGATAGCTGTTAGTGGTACTTTCAGTGCAATGGCTGTGAGCAGTGCAGCGCGGGAACTCGAACAGGCAATACTGTCACTGAAAGATAATGGCGTTCTGTCCGCTAAAACTAAATTAGCCATTTCAGAGAAGATTTTAAAGCTTAAAGACACAGCAAGTCGTGAGCAATTATCAAAGCTCCCGTATTTTCAGCCTTCAGGCGTCTATAACGATAACCGGCATAATGGCAAGTCTGTTTATCTTATCGAAGATGATAAGGTGCTAGCTGCCGAGCTGGTTTTAAAGCTGCAAAGCGATCATTTTAGCATAACCGTTTTTGCTGATTTAACGGATTTTATGGCTGCATTTCATAAACAGCAACCGGCTGTCATTATTATGGATATTGCATTTAACGGTGACGACATTAGCGGCATAGATTCGATTAGGCACTTACAGGCAGAATATGACAGTTTTCCACCACTGGTCTTTCTTTCTGAACGTAATGCTATGGCGGCCCGTTTAGCTGCTGCGAGCGCAGGTGTGCAACGCTATTTCGGCAAACCGGCTGATATTAAAAAACTTTCGCAAACACTTGCTAGTTTAATTGAAAGCTCAGTAACAAAATCATTTCGTATTCTATGTATTGATGATGACACAGATTTACTGGATTACTATAAAACGGTTCTGTGTGGTGCCGGGATGAAAGTTAAAATCTTATCTCATCCCATCAAAACACTGGAGGTGTTAGAAGAATTTAAACCGGATGTCATTATACTTGATATAGATATGCCAGATTATTCCGGGCTGGATATTGCACAGGTTATTCGCCAGGACGAGCGATGGGCGTTGACCCCCATTCTGTTTTTATCCACTGAAACCCATATGGATGCTCGACGGGTAGCAATGAATCTCGGTGGTGAACAGTTTATGCTGAAACCGGTTGTTGCTAATCACTTAATATCGGTGGTGATTGCAAAAGCCAGACGTGCATGCTGGAGTTACAGAATGATGGATGATATGAAAAAGGCATTGCGCGAGAGCGAATATCGGCTTATTACTTCTAATCAGCATAATCTTGTGAGTGAAGCAGATATTGCCGGGCGAATAATTTATGTTAATGACAAGTTTTGTAATGTAAGCGGTTATAACAAGGATGAATTGCTGGGGAAAAACCATCGAATTCTAAAGTCGAGGCAGCATTCCAATTCATTTTATAAAGATATGTGGGCAACTATTTCAAAGGGGGATATCTGGCGTGGCCTGATATGCAATTACTCCAAAGATGGAGAAGAGTACTGGGTCGAATCAACCATTGTTCCATTTCTTGACGATAAAGGCCAGCCATACAAATATGTATCGGCAAGAACAGAAGTAACACAGGTTATAAGAAATGAGGAGCGTCTAACACGTAGCCAGAAATTTGCCAATATAGGGACATGGGACTGGAATATAATAACAGGAAATTTGTACTGGTCTGATCGTATCTGGACATTATTTGGTTTTGACAAACAACAAACTGAAACCACCTATGAAAATTTTATGGCAGCGATTCATCCTGATGACCGAACATTAGTGAGTGATGCCGTGACTCGTTGTCTGGAAGAGGGGGATGAATATAATATCGAGCACCGTGTTGTCTGGCCCGACGGCAGTATTCACTGGTTACAGGAAAGCGGTGATATTACTTATAACCGAGAAGGCAAACCGGCCCATATGTTAGGTGTGGTTTATGATATTACAAAAAGAAAAGCGGTAGAGCAGGATTTAATTGTGGCACGGGAAGAAGCTGAAACAGCGAACCTTGCCAAATCAAAATTTCTTTCAAGCATGAGCCATGAGTTAAGAACACCGATGAATGCGATTATGGGATTTGGGCAACTGCTGAAAATGGAATCAGCATTAACAAAATCACAACAGGAAAATGTTGCCGAGATTATTAAAGCCGGTGGTCACTTGCTTAACCTTATCAATGAAGTACTGGATTTGTCTAAAATAGAATCGGGGCATATTGATTTTTCTATCGAAACGGTAACTGGGTGAAGTTATTTCAGAGTCATTGCAACTTATTATGCCTCTGGCGCAAAAGCGGGGTATTGGTATCAAGATACTTCAGGAAGGTTCTGAAATTTTATTTGAGCAGTTGTTGAACCAGAACTATGGTATACGTGCCGATCGTACTCGTCTGCGTCAGATATTACTTAATTTATTGAGTAATGCGGTTAAATATAATTGTGACGAAGGACTGATTACCGTTGCCTGCAATCACATGGAAAATAACATTTTACGTATTAGTATATCAGACACAGGCAATGGCATTGCTACCGATAAACAGCTGCGGTTGTTTAAGGCGTTTAGTCGTCTGGGGGCTGAACAAACTGATGTAGAAGGTACCGGGATTGGGCTTGTTATTACAAAAAATATTGTTGAGCTCATGGGCGGAAAGATTGGTGTAGAGAGTCAGGCGGGTCTGGGCAGTACCTTCTGGATTGAATTACCGGGTGAGGTTTTACTATCAGAACAGCAAAATAGAATGCACAAAGAGCCGTTAGCGGTAATGACATTACCAGAATGTCAATCGCTACATGAACGTACAGTTTTGTATATTGAAGATAACCCGGCTAATTTACGATTAGTCACTCAACTACTGGGGCGGATAGAAAACTTGTATATGTGGACAGCACATGAACCTATGTTAGGGCTTGAACTGGCAGCAGAATATAAACCAGATTTAATTCTGCTGGATATTAATTTACCCGGGATGGATGGCTTTGATGTATTAACACAGTTACGCCAGCGTGAAGCAACACGGGAAACACCTGTTATTGCTATCAGTGCCAATGCAATGGCGAAGGATGTTGAAAAAGGATTACAGGCCGGCTTTGATGATTATATAACTAAACCGATAGACGTTGCCGTGTTATTGCAAACGGTTAGAGACAAGCTGGAACTTCATCAAAAAAACAAAAGCGAAAAATAGTGTTGAAATTATCCATTACCAGCAAAATTAGCCTGGGCAGTATTCTTTTAATACTGATAACGGCTGCTGTGGTGGGAGGAGTATTTTATACGAAAACAACCGACATCATGGTCGTTCGAGCGTTAAAGCATATTGCAGAGGATGTTTGGGAAGCGGGTATTGCATTACAACAGATGGTGAACGCACATAATGAAGAAGTCCTGTTTATTGCAAACACCCCCCCTTTTCAGGGGCCGATTCGTGCGCGTTCAGGCAATGGTGTAGATAAACAGGATACGACACATTATGTGCAATGGCTTGCACGAATCGAAACCATCTTTGAGTCACTCCTTGAAAGAAAGAAAAAGGATTTAAAGATACGTTTTATTGATAAAAATGGTGATGAGCTGGTGGCTGTACGGCGAAGTTCATCAGGAATTATACGATTAAGAGGCAAACAACTACAAAATAAAGCGCACCGGCCTTATGTGAAAAAAGGGCTTGAATTGCTTCAGGGGGATGTTTATATCTCAGAGATTAATCTTAATCGTGAAAATCGTGCTGTGAGCCTTCCTTATCAGGAAGTCCTTCGTATCGTAACGCCTGTTTACGATAAAAGAATTAATCAACTTGAAGGACTGGTTGTGCTTACGGTGGAAATAGGCCAGGAGCTACGCGCAATTCAACGTTGGGCCCGTCACAATGGAGCCGACACTATTTATATTACCAATGATCGTGGTGATTATTTATTACATCCGGATCCAGCAAAGACCTACGGGTTTGATTTAGGCAAGCACTATCGTATTCAGGAAGATATACCTCAACTTGCAGTACAATTTTTGCCAGACAGTACAACTCAGCATGTCACCCTCATGCCAGAGAATACCGATGGTCGAAATGTAGTGCACTTTAGCAAGGTTCCCTTTGATGCAATGCACCCTGAACGTTTTATTGCGGTGATTATGACTCAGGATTACCCCGGTATCGTAACAGAAGTATCAAAGGTGCTAGATGATGTTACATTGTGGGCAGTAATTCTTGTGCTGCTGGGTGCCATTTTAGCGGTTTTATTTTCAATACGAATTACCCGTCCTATGCAGCAAATGACAAAGGCTGTTAATGAATTTGGACAAGGACATGCCACGATTACAAATTTACCGGTTAGCCGTGGCGATGAAGTGGGCGTGCTGGCTCGAGCCTTTAATTTGATGATTCAACAGGTGAAGCAGTCACAAGACCGGCTTAAAGAAATAAATACCAACCTTGAATCGATGGTGGAGGAACGTACCGAAGATTTGAATAAATCACGGTTGGAGGCTGAACGAGCTAATCAGGCTAAATCTGAATTCCTTTCCCACATGAGCCATGAATTGCGCACACCAATGAATGCGATACTGGGGTTTGGGCAAATACTTAAACTGGACGAGGAGGATTTAACCGATATTCAACGCAGTAATGTGACAGAAATCCTTAATGCAGGTAATCATTTGCTGAATCTCATTAATGAAATACTTGATTTAAGCCGGATTGAGTCGGGTAATTTAGATGTTTTACTGGAAAATGTAAATCTTACGGATGTTATACAGGAGTCAGTTACTTTAATACAGCCGCTGCTAAGAGAAAAACATATTGAGTTGCTGGAACATATCAGCCGTAAGAGATATATTGTTCAAGCTAATCCAGTTCGTCTCAAACAGGTCTTTGTTAATTTACTTTCAAATGCCGTTAAATATAATCGTGAAAATGGGAAAATTACACTCAAAAGCGAACTGGTATCAGAACAATATCTTCGTGTTTCTATAACAGATACTGGTAAGGGATTAACAGAAGACGAAATTAAAAAGTTATTTACTCCCTTTGAACGTTTGAACGTGGAGAAAAATGTTGAAGGAACCGGTATTGGTCTGGTTATAACTAAACATCTGGTTGAATTAATGGGTGGGCATATTGGTGTTAAAAGTAATCCAGGAGAAAGTTGTACATTCTGGATTGACTTGGTATTAACAGAACAGGGCAACATATAAAGCCAATGAAATTAAACACGATTATATTATTAATGACGATTATGCTGTTAACGACCGTTTCTGCCGGTGGCTATTACTTTTACTATATGTGGACTAATAGTGTTAATAACAGTATTCAGGAACATTCAAAAGTGGCTGTGGAATTGCTACATAGTGAGGTTAATACTTATCTCGGTGATCAGAGAAAACCTGTAAGAACATTGGCAAATATGCCTGCTATTAAAGAGGTACTGGTTAGTAATACTGTGAACAGTTTAGAACAGGCAAATGATTTGTTAGATATATTTTGTACAACATTAGGCGCTCTTACCTGTTATTTGATGAACGGTAAAGGTACAACCATTGCGTCAAGTAACCGTAACTCTAAAAGAAGTTTTGTGGGTAAGAATTATTCTTTTCGTCCTTACTTTAAAAATTCGATTGCAGGTGCAGCCTCTATTTATCTTGCACTAGGTGTTACTTCAAAAAAACGGGGTGCCTATTTTAGTCATCCAGTTATCATGGATAATAAACCTGTTGGTGTTGTTGTTATTAAGGTTTCTGTTTCCGAACTGGAAAAACGATTTACAAAGAATCATGATATTGTGGCATTAACCCGGTCTGATGGAATGGTGTTTGTTGCAAGTAAACAGGACTGGCTGTTCAAAAGTATGTGGACTTTAACAGCCGAAAAATCCAGGCAGTTAGCCCAAAGCCGACAGTTTGGTGATTTGTTGCCAGGTTCAGTTGGATTAACGCTGCAAAAAAATGGACAGGTGATTGATAGCAACTATAACCGCTATGTAATGAGTCAAAAGGAATTAAGTGATATTCCAGGCTGGTGGATAAGCCATTTTCATGACAGTCAACTTACAGCCGATCATCAGCCGGATATACTAAATCGAATGATTGGTTATACTGCTCTTTTTTTGTTTATTCTGATCATTTCTATAACATTATTGCTAAACCGATTTGCCCGAAATGAAATTGAAACACGCGAGCATGTTGAACTGGATCTGATAAAAGCAACAGAAGAAGCCTTGCATGCCAATAAGGTTAAATCCGAATTTCTTTCTAATATGAGCCATGAATTGCGAACCCCTATGAATGCTATTTTGGGCTTCGGACAATTATTGATTTTAGAAAAGGACGAACTAAGTGAATCTCAAATAGGACATATCAATGAGATTCTAGATGCAGGTTATCATTTGCTGGAACTTATTAACGAAGTGCTGGATCTGGAAAAAATTGAATCCGGGAAACTTGAAGTTTTTATGTGGGATGTGGATGTTGATGAAGTTATGCAACAGAGCCTTGCATTGATAAAACCTCAGTTAATAGAGCGTCAAATAGAGCTAACCGACAACATCAGCGGTAATGGATACCGGGTTTATGCCGACACAACTCGTTTTAAACAGGTACTGGTCAACTTGCTTTCCAATGCAGTGAAATACAATTGTGAAAATGGGCGTATTGTTTTAGACAGCGAATTACAGGATAAGCATCGTTTGCGTATTCGTATTACAGATACGGGCGAAGGTTTGACGGAACAGGATAGAGCAAAATTGTTTATGTCCTTTGAACGGCTAGGCAAGGATAATAATATTGAAGGTGCAGGCATTGGTCTTGTTATTACCAAAAATCTGGTGGAACTAATGGGGGGCACGATTGGCGTCATAAGCACCCCTGGTGAAGGCAGCACATTTTGGGTTGAGTTTGCCGTGGCAGAAACAGATTATGAAGCAACAGGAAAAGAGAATGGACAAAATAAATAAAGAATTCAATACTGACCCTGGTAAGGCGAGTATATTGATCGTGGATGATGAACGGGCAAACGTTGTCTTACTAGAAAAGATTCTTGCATCAAGAGGTTACAGGAATGTGGTTGGCACTCAGGATCCTGAACAGGTTGTGCCTTTATATCTGGAGCATAACAGTGACCTGATTTTACTGGATATTAATATGCCGGTTCTTGATGGCTATGCGGTGATGAAACAACTTAAGCAGCAGGCAGAAAAACCATTGCCGCCTATTTTAATATTAACCGCTCAGCATACACAAAGTTTTCGCCAGCGTGCCCTGGACAGCGGTGCTATTGACTATGTAACCAAACCATTTGATGCGCTGGAGCTTTTGTCTCGAGTACACAATTTGCTGGAAGTACAAATGGCACATAAATACATGCGCCATCAGAATAAAATTCTTGAACAGAAGGTGCAGGAGCGAACCCGAGAAATTCATGAGACCCGTTTGCAGATAGTCAGACGACTTGGTCGTGCAGCCGAATATCGAGATGAAGAAACGGGCTTACACATTATTCGTATGAGTGAAATTGCTGTGGTGATTGCTAATGCTGCTGGTATGGACAATACACAGTGTGATTTATTGCTGAATGCAGCACCCATGCATGACATCGGAAAAATTGGTATTCCAGATAAAATTCTTTTAAAGCCCGGAAAGTTTGAGCCTGAAGAATGGGAAATTATGCAAACGCATGCGCAAATTGGCGCTGATATTTTGGCTGGTGATCATTCGGCCTTAATGTTAATGGCGCATGTCATTGCATTGACTCATCATGAAAAATGGAATGGAAAAGGTTATCCCAATGGTCTCAAAGGTGAAGCTATACCACTGGTTGGCCGTATTACCGCGTTGGCCGATGTTTTTGATGCACTTACTTCAATTCGGCCCTATAAAACAGCATGGTCAGTTGAAGATGCAGTAAAATTCATATCAGACGAAAGTGGCCAGCATTTTGATCCCGCTCTGGTTGAATACATGCTTGGCAATATGGATGAGATTGTCAGTATAAAAGATAAATATTCTGAGCCGGATAATAATTAAACTGCAAAATAGAAGTTACAACACTAAATATATATAAAGATGTTAAGAGGTGAGTGCAACATCCCTGTTGCAACAAGACGAACTCTAGAATTTATAGATTAACCCCAGAGAGAGTGCACTTGGGTTGCCACCATTGACTGTTTTAACTTCATCACCGTGTCCACCGTCAACAGCCTGAAATTTTGCATTTGCATCATTATCTGTAGCACCGTAAGCAAGATAAACCTGTGCTTTTTTATCCAGTTTATGGAATATACCTAAGCTAATTTTAGTTGCTCCCGTGTCTGTCGTTCCATCGGCATCGTCAACGACCAGGTATTGGGCACGTATATCTGTTTTTTTACTGACTTTAAATTTAGCATTAAGACCAGTTGCATCACGTTTCCATTGTGCTTTGTTATCTGAATCGATGTTTTCATAAAAAACACCAACTTGAGCCATACCAAACTTGTATTTAGCACCAATACGCAATGCATCAACGTTACCTGCTTTGCTCTGGCCTTGCCATGATTCGTTTGCAATACCTAGCCATAATGGGCCTGATTTATAACGTAGACTAAAGCCATACATATTTTTATCAGTGTTGTCCGTAGCACCAGATGTTCCTTTTTCAGGGTCATTGGCATACATGGCATCAAATATTAATGTTTTTGTTTTGTAGGTATACATAATCGAATTTTTAGCACGTTCGTTTAACTGATTGCCGTCTGAATAGCTGGCACCCAAAATAGCACGGCGTTCACCCACACTGTCGCCAAAAATCCCCCATTTGGATGCAATGGTTTTAAACGGGGTATCGTACTGGCCTACTATAATCTGACCAAAGTTGCCTTTTAAACCTGCGTAAGTATTACGGCCTGCCAGGGTACTGCCGCTACTGCCTTCATCAAACCTGATTTCAGATTCGACCTGATAGATAAATTTTAAATTGCCAGCAGGGAGTTGGCCTTTAAAGCCTAGTCGACTGGAGTTACTGGATACGCCAACACCATCGTTCGTTACTGACGGGTCATCACGATCACTTGAGTCGATTGAAACATGGACTTTGCCATAAATTTCCAGTTTTTCATCAAGAATTTTAGCCGCAAAAACAGAATGGATTGGTAATAAAATAGCGGTAACAGTTGCCGCAATGATCATATTTTTATTCATGGTGTGTTCCCCAAAAAATTAAGTTAAAAAAATATTACGTAGTATTTAGTGGGATGTATCTTGAATAAAACTTGTGACACTGAAGTTACAAAAAGAATAAGGTTTTATGACAGGTGTAATGGTTTTCTACTCATCTTTTTATTTATGTAGCCTGGATGTAGCACAGCGAAATCCGGGAGTGTGAATACATTATTTCCCCAGATTACATTTCATCCAGGCTACTAACTGCAATGACCGCATTTAAGTTGTTGCGAGCGATAGCGAAGCAATCTGGTTTATTATATGAAGCTGAGGTTATTTATAAAATAGAAAGAGAGAGTCAAACGATGAGGAATATGAAAATTGGTTGGTCTTACTTCGCACGTTTTAGCCAGTAAGTAGCCAGTTTGTTATCTTTTTTAAGTCCAAACAAACCTTTCTGGTAGGCTTCGGCTAATGCCTGTGCGGCTTGTTTGTTGCCTTTAACGGCGGCTTTATACCACCACGATAATGCCGCTTTTGGGTCGGCTTTACTACCATGGCCAAAGGCCAACAATACACCTAAATTATACTGCGAGTCGGCGTGTCCCTGTTTTGCAGCTTCTGTCCACCAGTACAATGCATCTTTCTTGCTAGGGAAGCCAAATTTTTGGCTCATATACAACGCGCCTAAATTATAGGCTGCATCGGCACTGCCGTAAAAGGCTGCGCGTTTAAACCATTTTTTTGCGAGTTTATAATCTTGCGTAACGCCTTGTCCTTTCATATAAAGCAGGCCAACGTTGTACATGGCATCGGCATTATCTTTGGAAATGTCGTTGCTTTGTGCAAGTGGCAGCCATAACTTTAAGGCTTGGGCATATCGGCCTGCCTTGTAGGCATCAAAACCATATTGTAATGGGCTGGCGCTAGCCGTGAGGCTAACGCTGCAAAGCAGGAGTAAGGTAATCACTTTTAACAGTAATAAATGCATAAAATCTAAACCCTGCACTATAAAGGCATGATTGAATTAAGTTACCGTATATAGCGACCCAAATTAATAATGCTTTAGAGTGTTTTTTTATTTAACAAGCAAATATTCAAGTAATGCTTTTTGGCTGTGTAGGCGATTCTCTGCAGCTGTCCAGACAATGCTTTGTGGGCTGTCCATAACCTCGGCAGTAACTTCTTCACCTCGGTGGGCGGGTAAACAATGGGTGAATACGGCCTCTTTATTAGCCAGTTGCATTAATTCAGAGGTAACCTGGAAGCCAGAAAATGCCTTTTCGCGTAGTTTTTGCTCTTCTTCCTGCCCCATGCTGGCCCAGACATCCGTTGCAATAAGGTCACTATTTTCAACTGCTTCTTCGGGGTGGTTTGTTAATGAAATACGCTCACCCGCCGCTTTCACAATATTGGCATTTGGTTCATAGCCTTTGGGTGTTGCAATATTGAGCTTAAAGTCAAACTGGCGGGCAGCATTAATATAGGAATGACACATATTATTACCATCACCAATCCAGCTTACCGTTTTACCTTTAATACTTTCACGGTGTTCATAATAGGCCTGCATATCGGCTAATAACTGGCAGGGATGATAGTGATCGGTCAGGGCATTAATCACCGGTACGCTGGAATTGGCTGCAAAAGTTTCAACCATTTTATGCGAAAAGGTGCGAATCATAATCACATCGACCATGCTGGATAGTACACGGGCACTGTCTTCAACCGGTTCACCCCGGCCAAGCTGGGTATCGCGTGGCGATAAAAATATTGCATGGCCACCAAACTGGCTCATTGCTGTTTCAAATGAAACCCGGGTGCGGGTGGATGACTTATCAAAAATCATCGACATGACTTTATTTTTTAACGGCTCAAAAATTTCACCACGGTGTTGCATGGCTTTTAATTCAATAGCGCGTTGTATTAAATGACTTAGATCGTCGGTAGAAATATCTAATAAAGTTAAGAAATGTTTCATTGTCTTTTCAACATAATTTATTTAATAAAATCTTTAATCAGTGTTGTTACTTTTTGTATGATCTCGGTTGCCTGATCATCGCTGATAATTAAAGGGGGGAGTAAGCGCACTACTTTTTCGGCAGTGACATTTAACAATAAACCCTGTTGCAAAGCTTGTTGCATTAATTCACCACAAGGGCGGTCAAGTTCAATTGCCAGCATCAGTCCTTTACCACGTATATCAACAATGGCTGCATTGTCGGCGAATTCATTTTTAAGTTGTGCCAGCATGGTTGCACCTAATGCTTTGCTGCGTGCGGCTAGAGATTGCGCTTCCATAGTATTTACAACTGCAAGGGCGGCGGCGCAAACAAGCGGATTGCCGCCGTAAGTACTGCCATGGTTGCCGGGGGTAAATAGCTCGGCTGCATCGCCTTTGGCGAGGCAGGCGCCAATCGGTACACCGTTACCTAATGCTTTAGCCAGAGTCATAACATCCGGTGTAATATCTGTATGTTGAAAAGCAAACCATTCACCTGTTCGACACATGCCGGTTTGAATTTCATCCAGCATCATTAACCAGCCATTATCGTCACAGAGTTTGCGAATACCGCCAAGATAATCTGCATCGGGTATTGTTACACCACCTTCACCAATAATCGGTTCAACCAGTACTGCAACAACGTTCTGGTTATTTTTGGCAATGTTTTCGATGGCTTCTAAATCATTATAAGGTGCGCGAACAAAGCCTTGCACTAAAGGTTCAAAACCGGCATGTACTTTACGGTTGCCGGTGGCCGAAAGCGTTGCAAGCGTTCGGCCATGAAAGCTGCCGTCCATCACGATGATAGCGGGCTCTGCAATGTCTTTTTGATGGCCGTATAAACGTGCAAGTTTAATGGCGGTTTCGTTGGCTTCGGCACCGGAGTTACTAAAAAAAACATTGTCCATGCCGCTTAACGGGCAAAGTTTGGCAGCAAGCTCTTCCTGGTTTGCAATGTGGTACCAGTTTGAAGTATGAATAAGTTGTTTAGCCTGTTTGGCTATCGCCATTGCCACATCTGGGTGGGCATGGCCTAAACTGCAAACCGCCACGCCACTGAGCACATCAAGGTAAGGCTTACCTTCTGTGTCCCATAATGTAGCGCCTTCGCCTTTTGTAAAAGTAACCGGCAACGGCGCATAGTTTTTCATTAAATAGTCAGACATTGCTTCTCTAGTCGAAGTTTTCGGCTTCCATTGGTCATAAATTAAAAAAGCAGCCATTTAAAATGACCGCTTGTATATTGTTCGAGCCTGTATTTTGCCCATGTTTGTCCCGCATTTGATAGCGGAAAACCATCAATTCTAGTCTTTTCGACGAATTTAGGCAAATGACTGAGCGATGAAATGCTGCTAAATATTGTTTTTCAGGCATTAAAAAACCGGCTATACGATACTCGCAAGCCGGTTTTG
The DNA here is from genome assembly GCA_003232015.1 of Gammaproteobacteria bacterium. The sequence goes on along the minus strand of QIKU01000068.1, from coordinate 8,255 downwards.
GATGGTTACTTTTTAAATTTAAAAAGTAAGACCGTGGCCGTAACCTACCATTGTCATTAACATTGGAACAGACAGCACGGTATTAGTACGTGAAGCCATTAACGCCGTTACTTTTGCGCTTGCAATTTGCTCGGCCGTTGCATCAACAATACCTAAAATTTTCTTCTGGTTTGGCCAGATAAAAACCCAAACATTGAATAGCATAATCGTACCTAACCAGGCACCAAGACCAATCACTTCGAAGTTTTCAGCAAAAGTAAACGCTGCAACTGCGCCATTCATACCTTCGGGTACAGGTAAGTTTTTCAGTGCGCCTATGCCTGTTAACCAGGTTGCAACGGCGGCCCAGCGGAACCAGAGCAGTGCACGTGGTGCAACGTATTTGTTGATTGCAGCGGGGCCGGGGCCGTCTGAGTCTGCTAATGCAGCACCAACGCCAGGCACTTGTACAAAATTGAAATAGTAAAGTAAGCCAATCCACACAACACCGGCTAATACATGTAGCCAAACTTCTAATGCAAGTAGGTTAAAGCTTGACGTGGCCGCTGCAAAGTAAATAGCAATGGCTAAGATAAAGCCGGTTACAATCGTGCCGGTTACCGATTTTAATGGGTTCATAGTGTGTTTATCCCCTATATTGTAGGTTTATCGTTATATGGCTTTTATTTAAAAGCCAGGTTATAAAAAGATTGACTAGTTTACTACAGTATTCGAATGCTGACACCCCTAATATAGAATAGGGTTAAATCTGTGCAGAATAAGCTTCAATAGGATTCTTAATCTTAATCGCGTAATATTCAAGTTGTGGATGTCATTGAATTAAGTTTATTTTCCAACCGCTTAGCTGCTGTGTGTGATGAAATGGGCGCTATTTTGCAGCGCGCGGCTTTTTCGCCCAATATTCGTGACAGGTTAGACTATTCTTGCGCTGTTTTTGATGCAAACGGTGATTTATGTGCGCAGGCGGCGCATATTCCGGTGCATCTGGGCAGTATGGCCTATGCCATGCAGTCCATTATAAGCCGCTTTAACTGGCAGCCAGACGATATGGTCATTGTGAATGACCCCTACCTTGGTGGCACCCATTTACCTGACGTAACATTTATTTCTCCAGTTATAAATAACGGTAAGTTGCTGGCATTTGTTGCAAACAGGGCACATCATGCCGATATTGGTGCTGATTCACCGGGTTCGATGCCAGTATCATCAAGTTTGGAAGAAGAAGGGCTAATTATTCCCCCTGGCTATATTGTTCGTAAAGGGCAGTTACAGGAGGAGATGATGGACAAGCTGCTGGGCGCCACCCGCCAACCCCAAACTATGCAGGGTGATATCGCTGCACAAATGAGCGCTAACCGAACAGGCTGCCAGCGTTTGTCTGAAATGATCAGTGCATTGAATGTTGGAGATAAGTCGGCTTTTACCGTGGCGCTTGACGCGCTCAATGATTATGCCGAGCGGCTTGCAAAGCCGGTTTATGAAAAAATTCCTGATGGTGAGTATCTCTTTACCGATTATATGGATGATGATGGTCAAGGGCAGCAGAACATTCCAATTACGGTTTGCATTCATGTGCAAGGCAGCCAGATTGATGTGGATTTTAATGGTACCGCCGCGCAAGTGGCCGGTAATATTAACTGTCCGTTATCGGTGGCAGCGGCGGCGGTTTATTATGTTTTTCGTTGTTTGCTACCGGCACACACTCCGGCCTGCGCCGGTAGTTTCCGTGCGATTCATCTGTCTGCACCAGAACAGTGTCTGGTTAATGCGAGCCGACCGGCAGCGGTTGCGGCCGGTAATGTTGAAACCAGCACACGTATCGTCGATGTGATGATTGGTGCATTGTTGCAAGCTATCCCCGAAAAACTGGCCGCAGCCAGTCATGGCAGCATGAACAATGTGGCGATGGGCTTTGTGGGCGATAGCCAGCAAGCTGGCTGGGATTATTACGAAACCATTGGCGGCGGCATGGGTGCCAGCGCCAATGCACAAGGTTTAAGTGCCGTGCAAACACATATGACCAACACTTTAAATACACCGGTAGAAGTATTGGAAACAAGTCACCCCTTGCGTATAAAACAGTATGCTATCCAAAAAGGCTCTGGTGGTGTTGGGAAAAATAATGGTGGTGACGGCATTGTGCGTGAATATGAATTTACTCACGAAGCAAATGTAACTTTATTAACCGAACGCCGAAGTACATCACCGTGGGGTGTGGAAGGTGGTGGTGAAGCAAAGCCCGGAAAAAACAGCCTAAACGGAAAAGAACTGCCTGCTAAAATCAGTGTGCAGGTAAAAGAAGGAGATTGTTTAAAAATAGAAACACCGGGTGGGGGTGCCTGGGGTTAATTTAGTAAATATATGGGAAAAATAAATGTGCGGAATTTGCGGTGAAGTTCGTTTTGACGAACAACCAGTACAACAAAATATAGTACAAGCCATGTTGTCTAAACTCGAACGACGGGGGCCGGATGCAGAAGGTCTATGGATAAAGCCACAGGTAGGTTTTGGGCACCGGCGTTTATCCGTTATTGATTTATCCGCAGATTCAAATCAACCGATGGTTGATGAAGAACTGCAATTAACACTGGTTTTTAATGGTGCTATTTATAATTACCCCGAACTGCGCGCGCAATTTATAAAAGAAGGTTACAAATTCAAATCGCATGGCGATACCGAAGTTATTTTAAAGGCCTATCATAAATGGGGCGAGCAATGCCCCGACCATTTGCATGGTATGTTTGCCTTTGCGATTTGGGACTGGAAAAAACAAAGCCTGTTTTTAGCGCGAGACCGAATGGGAATAAAACCATTGTATTATTCGTTTAGCAATAATCAGCTACGTTTTGCCTCTAACATGCAGGCATTACTCGCCAGTAATAAAATAGACAATGCCATTGATGCCAGTATTAATCCGGTTGGCCTGCATAACCAGTTTACTTTGCATGCGGTTATTCCTGCCCCCAATACTATTTTAAACGGTATTCAAAAATTAGAGCCGGGTACAACTTTAACTATTAAAAATAACACCGATTACAAAGCAAGACGTTACTGGCAGTATGATGCGACACGCCCCGATACAGCAATGTCAGAAGATGAATGGGTGCAAGCCATTCACGACAGTTTACGCGATGCGGTACGTAAGCGTCTGGATGTGTCTGATGTGCCGGTGGGTGTGTTGTTATCCGGTGGCCTGGATTCAAGTTTACTGGTTGGCCTGTTAGCCGAAGCGGGTGTTAAAGATATTCGTACTTTTTCAATTGGTTTTGAAGATCAGCCGGAAGAAAAGGGCAGCGAGTTTGAATTTTCAGATGCGGTGGTTGAACGTTACCAAACAAATCATCAAAAAATACAAATAGCCAATGCCGAAGTGTTAAAGCGTTTGCCCGAAGCGGTGCAGGCGATGTCCGAACCGATGGTAGGACAAGATGCGGTGGCGTTTTATTTATTGTCTGAGCAAGTATCAAAACATGTGAAAGTGGTGCAAAGTGGCCAGGGAGCCGATGAGGTGTTTGCCGGTTATTTCTGGTTCCCACAAATACAGCAAGACGATCTTACGCAAGGGGTTGAACGTTTTTCAAAATATTATTTTGATCGTGGCCACGCAGAATTTTTAGAAACCGTGAGCGAAGACTATCGTGGTGAAGATTACACCTCTAAAATTATTCAGGACTTACTCGCCCGACCGCAGGCTGACACCTTTATTGACCGAGTTTTACATATGGATGTGAGTACACTGGTTGTTGATGATCCGGTCAAACGGGTGGACAATATGACCATGGCGTTTGGTTTAGAAGCACGGGTGCCTTTTTTAGACCATCACCTTGTTGAGCTGGCCGCTAAAATGCCGCCAGAAATGAAGTTACAGTCAGGTGGTAAGCATGTGTTGAAAAAAATTGCGCGTGGCATAGTGCCTGATAGCGTAATCGACCGTCCCAAAGGTTACTTCCCGATGCCAGCATTAAAGTACGTGCGTGGTGAGTTTTTAGAATTTATGCAGGATATTTTAAACAGCAGCGCGTGTATTAAGCGGGGTGTTTATAACCGGGCGTATGTCAATAAGCTGTTAAAAAAGCCGGATGAATATTTTACTCGTTTACAAGGGAGCAAGCTCTGGCATTTAGCGTTGTTGGAGTATTGGTTGCAAACGCATGTTGATTAAAAGCTATTTAGTTAAATTAGCAGGCCGTCGTATCGACTAAGTTAGCTGATTTCTTCTTATGCTCGCGTTTAATCTTGATTAGGCATCGCAATTCTCAGCCTGTTTTAGTATCCTGTCGTGGATGATAGACGAAGAAAATAATACCATTCATACCCGTTTCCGCGGTTTTTTGCCGGTGGTGGTTGATGTTGAAACCGGTGGTTTTAATGCTAATAAGCACGCCTTACTGGAAGTGGCGGCGGTGCCTATTTTGATGAAAGCCGATGGCTCGGTGGGAATGGGCAAAACCGTGTCCTGCCATGTTGAGCCTTTCCCCGGCTCGGCAATGGAAGAAGAAGCCCTGCAATTTACCGGTATCGACCCCTACAACCCGTTTCGCATGGCAATGCCAGAAAAAGAAGCGCTCGAGCATATTTTTGAACCCATTCGCCAGCTAATAAAAACCACCAAATGCACGCGTGCTATTTTAGTCGGGCATAACCCCTTTTTTGATTTGGGCTTTATAAAAGCCGCGACTGAGCGCTGTAAAATAAAGAAAAATCCTTTTCACCAATTCAGTACGTTTGACACCGCAACATTAGGCGGTTTAGCTTACGGCCAAACCGTGCTCGCCAAGGCGGGTAAAGCCGCTGGTATTCAATGGAATAATAACGAAGCGCATTCGGCTATTTACGATACCGAAAAAACCGCCGAGCTGTTTTGTAAAATTGTGAACACCTGGGACAGTGCTTTTAAGCCGGAGCAAGGTGAGGGTTAGGTTGGTAGACTAAGGCTAATTTCTGCTGTAAATAAAACAGCCCGACCGGATAAGCGATTATCCGGTCGGGCTTTTTAAGTTTGAAAAGGCTAAAAAGTACTAACTGCCAACGGCCTCATTAACCATCTTTTGCAAGTCGCCTTTTTGGAACATTTCCAGGGTAATATCGCAGCCGCCAATCAGTTCGCCTTTAATATAAACCTGTGGGAATGTAGGCCAGTCGGCGTAGCGAGGTAGATTTTCAAAAATTTCCGGGTCAGCTAAAACATTCACATGGGCAAATTCTTTTCCGCAGGCCATTAAAGCTTCAGCCGTTCGGCTTGAAAAACCGCATTGCGGAAGTTGTGGTGTGCCTTTCATAAAAACAACCACTGGGCTGTCATTTACAATTTTTCCAATACGTTCTAATACGTCCATCGTGATACCTCGAATAAATTAAATGATAATTAGGCTATTCTAATATATATAGTGCCCAAAAGGAATTCCTTAGTATTTTACTCGGGAATACAGTGGCTTATGCTTAATTTGCCGCCAATTACCCATTCTTAACTAATGGTTAATTAAGGATACCGAGCAGATTATTTTTACAAGATAATGTTTAAAACTGTGATTAATGCACACAACAAGTGTGCATGGCTCACATGATTTTTATCTACTTTCGGCTAGAATTGCATAAAACACACACTAAGGAAATCCAATGACAAAATTATCCTATGCGATGGACGTTGCAGGTAAATGGTTAGAAATGGATGGCGTTGATATGATTATCCCTCGCCCCGATACTAACGAAGTCGTTGTTGTTATCAGTTGCCCCGCTGATAGCCTTAAAAACTCCATTCCTACATCGATTAAAGATATTTCGGTTAAAACTTGCTACAAAAGGTTTTATGCGGCTTAACCTACTAGCGCCAAGTATTTTAAAAAATAATTTTCAGGTTTAAGCTTCGGCAAAAACAACCTGATTCTTGCCGTTCTTTTTCCCATCTAACATCGCTTTATCGGCTTCTTTCATTGCTTTATCAATATTCATACTGTGGTTGCACATGCTAATACCGAATGTTAGCGCGACATGGTGTTTGTTATTTTTATAAGTAAAGTTATTAGCGGTTAAGTTTTGTCGTATTATTTCTACAACCTGTGCTGCTTTTTCTTTAGTGGTGTCTGGCAATATAATAATAAATTCTTCACCACCCCAGCGCCCTACGTGGTCATCACGGCGTAACATGTTTTCAATAGAATTGGCGACGGCAACCAGAACGAAGTCACCGCAGTCATGGCCGTGTTGGTCATTAAAGTCTTTAAAATTATCAATATCTGCAAGAATAATTGCCATCTCATATTTATTGCGTTCGCAACGCAGGGCTTCAAGCTCAATGCGCTCGAGGGTATCACGACGATTCGATAAGCCTGTTAGTGGATCGGTGCGTGCCAGTTTCTGGATTTTTTCATAAGAAACTTGCAGTTCTTCCTGAGCACGGTTGGCAGCAAGCGCGTAATAGAGTGATAAAAATACCAATACAACATAGAAGAAAAAAGTGTTCATATAAAATAAATTATTTAGTACCGTGTCTGAAACAAGCATAGTTGGCGGGTTCTCTACCGAGTAATACTTTAAGCCAAGTGAAAATAAGGTAACCAGAACAGAAAGGGCTATTTTGAATATATTGGACCAATCGGGATAAAAACAGATAAGTGGAATTAAAGCCATCAGGTACACATAAAAGCCGCTGTCCCAGCCGACAAAGTGCGTTGCCAGGCTGGCATGAATGGGTATCTCAATAATCATTAACAGCAAAGCAAGCTGGTGCCATGTTTTGCGGTTTAATACAAAGGCGAGCAGAAATACAAAGGTGCTCACAATATTGTATTTCATCATAAATTCATTACCCAGGTAACTGAATAAATAGATGAAAAAAGCATGAATAAGCACACCTAAAAAGTAACTGTAATTTGCCATAAAAAAGAAACGGTAATACTTGGTTTCAATTTCTCTGGGGTGCAGTATGTTTTGTAGTTTCATAATAAATACAACGATGAAAGCTGGATGAAATATTGATGGCTGGCAAGTTAAATTATTTTAGTAACGCTATTGGTTGGAACGTAAACAATACTTTTTCTTGTAATAAGAAATAAGCATTTTAATACTAGTTTGTGGGCAGGCTGCTGTCAAAGAAAAGCGTTATATAATTTCAGGATATCAATAGTTCGTGCTCCTGAGGTGATGAGGCCTTTAAAAATAAAAAACCGGCACTAAATCTAATAGTACCGGTTTTCTGTAAAGTGCGAACTTAAATTACCAAACTATGCATCGTTCATCTCCACTAAGCGATGCCCAACAAAATTTTGGGTTGCTAGTCGAAAAGAAAGTAATACTATCAATGCTAATAATATTTTCTGCATGTAACGGAAATGTCGGTATAATTACTTTAGTGCTTTGAGGAACAAAGGCCTGCAAGCTGCCATTGCGCGTTAGTGAAAAAACAACGACAGGTGCTTCACCTTGATGCGCTAGTGCTTTTAGTGCTGATTCACTTAATGTTTTGACGGTATCGGGTTTAGCCGGTGTACCGTAATCATAGGTTTTTGGATAAATACTGTAAATAATGCCAATGGCTATGCCCAGTAAAATTAAAAGTACGATATTTAGATTGTTTTTCATATTATTTCCTCCGTAGGGATTATTGTAATTACTCTTTTAAAAATTGATGGATGCTTTAAGTAATAATGTTCTTTTGGGTAGGTAACGCGGGTAAACAGGTTCGGCGCGTATAAAATTTAAATCCTGATAATTAAATTTTTGTTTGAATAAGTTGATGATAACTAGATTAATCTGTCCGCGTCTTTTTTTAAGTTTTATCCCTAGAGTTAAATCAGAGGTTATAAAGTCTTCACGTGTCTGGTTATAACTGGAGCTAGCAAGAGTTACATTTTGTCGAACATAATTGAGTTTATAGCTGACACTAAAGCCAAAAGCTGAATGATAGTTGGCAGCAAGTGGCAGGTGGGTCGTGTAAAGTCGCGTTGGTCCTGCCGCCTGATTGTTAAAGACTTCTTTTTCAGGGGTAAAAGAAATACTCCAGTTTTGGGATGCAAGCCAGTTAATATAAGCGCGATAAACATGTTCACGCCTGGGCGCAGTTACAGTAAAAGCATTGCTGCTAAATTGAGGAATACGTAAGTCTCTTCGTTGTGCATTCAGACCGTAGAATAGTTTCTTATAAGCGGCGTCAAAGCCAAGGGCGTAATTGCTTGCCGTTGAGCCATTCCGTTCATCGTACAACTGGTTAAAGCCACTGATTTGAGAGGGCTCGATAACTTGTTGTACTAATAACGGGC
>QIKU01000253.1 GCA_003232015.1 Gammaproteobacteria bacterium | reverse complement strand
GCGGCACATGGCTCCGATACGCAACGCGCTGCCCAGGCAGGACTTGACCGTTTGTATGGATTCCAGCAAGCGGTACAGAATAGTTTTTGTTGTGGTGCATCAATCGATTTGTTGCTGATTGGTTTGAATACGGACAACGATGCGATACGGATACACGTTCCCGATGATAAGGGTGCAATAGAGTTGAACCAGTTTATTGATGCGCAAACCTTGTTTGATGAAACCGGTAACCTGGGTATGCAACAAGCGGAAGCATTGATCCTTGATCGAGTTCGTGGCGTTAATGCGCAGGCGTCTGAAGGTATGGTGCGTTTGGTAGCGTTCCTGATGACAAATAATTTGTCGCAAATCGACTATGTGCGACAGTTTTACAATGAATGCTACCAGGATATTGGGCATGCGGAACGATTTATTGGTGCGGGTATTGGATTTGAAGAAATACAGCTGCGTAACCTGACGTATTTTTCCTATATGCATACTGTTGAAGAAGCGACTGATAACATGGATGTCGGTATTAAAATATTCAGCAAACTAAATGTAACGCATGGCTTACCGATACCTATTGTTGTGCGCTACGACTATCACGGTCATGTGCCAGGGGCACGCGAACGAGCGGTTAATAATTGCCAACGTGTTGCGGGTGCACTACATATGCGTTATCGCGAACTAGTTGAGCAAGGTTTACTTCATACTTTATTAGTTATTCGTGATTGTCACGCTAATGAGGAAATAGAAATACTGGCTTCATCAATTGATAAGCATACTGCAAAGGGGAGGCACGGATGAAAATCTGTCAGGTAGAACGGCCTTTGGTAGCCACAAATCGAATACCAGGTATGGAACATAAGCACCTGCAAGTGGTTCATGATGGCACATTGAGTCAGGTTGCGGTGGATGCAGTGGGTTGTATTCCGGGTGATTGGGTTATTTGTGTTGGTAGTTCTGCCGCACGCGAAGCGGCAGGCAGCAAGGAATATCCAAGCGATTTAACCATCGTTGGCATAATTGATCACTGGCCACCCGAAGAGGCATCCAGCTAATGGAAATTCTGCAGGTGGAAGCGCCTCTGGTGTGTACACGGCGAGTGGCTGGTTTGAATTATTTAAGCTTACGTGTTTTGCGCGATAAACAGGGTAAACGGTTAGTTGCAGTCGATCCTGTTGGGGCACGTGAGGGTAACTGGGTTTTTACAATTAGTGGATCAGCAGCACGTTATGCGGCAGGAACTTTTTCAGTCTTGACCGATTTAACAATAGGCGGAATCATTGATCGATGGGACGACACGATTTGACTTAATTAAGTCAAAAATTTAGGTAACTAACTATTTTTATACAAACAATCAAGTCGAAGGAGATACAAAAATGGCAAATGATAACTACGGTATTGCATTAGGCATGATAGAGACCCGTGGGCTGGTACCTGCAATCGAAGCAGCAGATGCCATGACCAAGGCAGCAGAAGTTCGACTAATCGGACGTGAATATGTTGGCGGCGGTTATGTCACCGTTCTGGTTCGCGGTGAAACCGGTGCAGTTAATGCTGCCGTGCGCGCTGGCGCAGACGCCTGTGAACGAGTGGGTGATGGGCTGGTTGCAGCACACATCATTGCACGTCCTCATCGCGAAGTTGAACCCGTTTTACCTACTGGTGGTAATATTGGATCGGCAAAAGCGGCTTAACGAAAACGTTAAAACCAACTGACTAAACAGGAGATAAAACCATGGTCGATGAAAATTACGGTATTGCACTCGGCATGATCGAAACCCGGGGATTGGTACCTGCAATTGAAGCAGCAGATGCCATGACCAAGGCGGCAGAAGTGCGTCTTTTAGGGCGTGAATATGTTGGCGGCGGTTATGTCACAGTGCTGGTTCGCGGTGAAACCGGTGCGGTTAATGCTGCGGTACGCGCTGGAGCAGATGCCTGCGAACGAGTCGGTGACGGCCTGGTTGCGGCACACATCATTGCACGTCCACACAGCGAAGTTGAACCTGTGCTTAGCACTTCTGGCGACTAAGTCGCGTGGTTAATTGACTGATTGCCACTATGGTGTTTAATCAAGTTGACCAGCGCATCCTTGGGTATCTTGGCAGGGCGCTAAGTCTGGAAATGTCTGCGGTACAACAATACAGTACCCAGGCCCAATTACTTGGGGTCTGGGGATTGCCCGAGGCATCGAAGCAACTGCGTATCGAAGCGAATGAGGAAATCGAGCATGCGGAAAGAATAATTTCACGCATGCTTGCCTTAGGCGTTGCGCCCAATGCTTCGCAGTTACGAGCCGTGAGTCTTGGCAGTAGCTTGATAGAGATATTACAGCGTAATTATGAATTCGAACACGAATTGGTGCATTTCTATGATGATGCTGTTCAATATTGTGTACGTAAAGCGGATTACGATAATAAAATATTTTTTGAAACGTTATTAAATGAAGAAAAGACGCACGCAATTGATCTTGCTAACTGGATAGAGCGCCTTGAAAGTCTAAACAAGGCAGAAGAGACAAATCGTGCAACTTTTTGATGGAGATTGCTCATGAGTCAACCTAAAAACCAGGAATGGCAAGAACGTGTTCGTCCGATCCGTCTTGAACGACGTTATGACTTCGATGATTACAATAGCCTGCGAGATTTTTTAGATCGTGCTGCCCAACTATCTGAAAAAGAAGGGTTATTCCCCGATATGGGTTTTGGGCGTGATTATGTGAACATGACCATTCATACCGATGACAAAGATAAACCGCTTAGTGATTCACAGCGCCGGTTTGCGGAGCAGCTTGATGCCCTACTTAACACCGATACGCATTAGGTAAATCCTTATGCCCATTATCGCATTGGTTGGTAATAAGGGTGGCGCGGGTAAAACGACTTTGGCGATTAATCTTGCTGCAGGGTTGTCACGACATACGAGTACGGCGATTCTCGATGCCGATCCGCAAGGCTCATCTTTGCAATGGCGCGCAATAGCCGATAACGATACTGCGCTGCAGGTTATCGAGGCCCAGGCCGATTTAGCCCAGCAAGCGGTAGACGTCGCGGCCCACTACGATAATCTTGTCATTGATTGTCCCCCATCCGTCCATGCACCACAACTGTATGAGGCGCTAAGTATTTGCGATGTGGCCCTGATTCCGGTACAGCCCTCCCCGATCGATCTTTGGGCTACGGTGCATATCGAACAGGCCGTTGAGCAGGCCCGTGAAGTCAATACAAAATTAAAAGCCTATCTGGTGATAAACCAGATGGAAATACGGACAACATTGTCACACCTGGTACGCGAGGCACTTACGGAAATTGGGCTTGCCGTTACCGATACAGCGGTTCGCCGCCGGGCAATATATCGGGCCAGCGCGCTTGAAGGTCGCAGCGTGTATGAAATGGGGCAACGCGGTGTTGACGCGGCCAACGAACTGGATAACTTAATTAAAGAGGTAATGATTTCATGAGCAGTAAAGATAAAACACGCGATAAACTCATGAGTTCTATGCGTAAAACCAAGGCCGCTGTCGATAGCAGCAAGCCAGGCCGAAACGAAAAAGGGCAACCTACAGCTGAAAAGAAGGCTGCTCCGGTGAAGAACAAGCCTGGCGTTGCCAGCAAGCCAGCACAATCAAGCGGCACTAATAAGTCTGGTCAAGCTGTTGATTCTTACTGGACTGCGAAACGAGTTTGGCCCGACTAACAAAATCCTGCATATTGGTGAGTTATATACGGGTTTATATCGCTGTAGTAAGTCTGTAAAAATTAAGCCGACAACGGTGCATTAACAATATTATCTGTATTTAGCCCTTGCATTGGCTTACTACGTGGTCGACCGAGGTAATGGCCTTGCGCAAAATCAATCCCGTATTCTTTTAGCAGGAGCATGGTTTCATGGTTCTCAACAAACTCAGCGATGGTGGTTTTACCTAAGGCATGGGCGACCTGATTCATGGACTTTACCATGGCCTGATCGACTTCGGAGTGGGCGAGTGCCTGAATAAACGAGCCATCGATCTTTAAGGAATCAACCGGCAGGTGTTTTAAATATGTAAATGAACAAAAGCCGGAACCGAAATCATCTAACGACATCTTACAACCCAGGTCTTTCAGGTTACCTATAAAGCTGCGTGCGGCCTGTAAGTTGTTAATGGCGGTGGTCTCGGTGATCTCAAAGGTGATCGAGGCCGGGTTGAGCCCCGTTGTATTGAGTATATCCTTAATTAGTTTTATTAGTTTCGGATCTTCCACCGCACGACCAGACAGGTTAATGGCGAACTGGGTGGAAAAATTATCGGCATGTAATTCGGCTAAACGTTCCATGGCATGGCGAACCGCCCATTGATCCAGACTGTGTATGAGTCCGAAGCGCTCAGCCGCCGGGATAAAGCCGCCCGGTTTAATGGATTTACCATCTTCAGTGGGCAGGCGCAGCAATACTTCGTAGCCATGAACTTCGTCAGTGGAAAGATTAATAATGGGCTGGTACAGCAGTTTAAATTGATCATTGTCGATGGCATCGCGCACCAGCGAAATCCAGCCCATGTCTTCTGCCATGGCGGATTGTTCGGTATCTTGTTCAGTAAATTCATGCACACAGTTGCGGCCCTGTGTTTTGGAAATATTACAGGCCAAATCGGCATGTGACAGGGCTTCTTCTGCCGATTCGGTATCATTATCGATCATGGACAAACCAATGCTGCAGGTGACGTTGATGGTCTTGCCGCTGTCATTGAATCGGTAATGTTCGAACATACTGCGAATGTTTTCCGCCACCGGTAGCGCATGATCGTGATCGATGTTGTACAACAATATCGTAAACTCATCACCCCCGAATCGTGCCAGCAGGTCACCATCACGAATATTTTTGCGTAAGACTTCGGTGCATTCTTTTAACAACCGATCCCCAGCGGCATGGCCAAGAGTGTCGTTCACATATTTAAACTGATCCAGATCTAAATACAGTAAGGCGCATTCTGCTGCACTACGAGCAATTCGGGACGTGACCCGTTCGAGTTCGCTCTGGAAATAACTGCGGTTGTAGAGGCCGGTTAGATTGTCGTGCTGAGTCTGGTAGGTCAGTTCTTTTTCAAATAGCTTTTGTTCGGTAATATCGCGTGCGGTACCACAAATAGAAACCACGTCACCTGCATCGTTTAACATTGGCCGGGCGTTAAAGCTAATGTAGCGATGGTTGCCTTCTTTGTCTAAGTGCACGGTTTCGTACTGAACGAGATCTTTACCTGCGAGCAATTGTTCAAAGGCAATATCGTCACGTTCTTTCGATTCGGGTGCCTGGATCTGGATAAAATGTTGACCCAGCATTTCTTCCGGTTTGTAGCCATAAATATCGGTCACGGCATTATTCAGATAAATCCAACGGCCTTCTGGGTCAAGGCTCCAGACCAGATCGTGGGCGGTTTCAACCAGATTCCGGTAGCGTGATTCGGCCTCCAATAATAAATTCTGAGCGGCTTGTTGCTCGGAGATGTCGGCTACCAGCAGGGTATAATAGATTTGTTCATCTCTTAACATCTGACTGGTGCGGACACGAATCGGCACCGAGCTGCCATTACGGTTGCGCCCAATTAACTCATGCTCATTATCCGTGTTGTTTCCTTCCAGTGAGTGGGTATCGAGTTCTGGGATCAACCAGCGAATCGGTTTGCCGCTTATTTCATGGTGCATATAGCCAAACAGGTGTTCTGCGGCGGGATTAAACGTACCAATAGTGTGCTTTTCATCTAAAACGATAATACCCTCTGCAGCATGATCGACAATGGCGGTAACGTGCGACTCCTGTTCCACCAGACGCTTAAATACATTGCCAAGCATCTGTACCAGGTAACCGATCTCATCCAGCGACTGAGGGCGTAATAATTTTGCCAGCGAGCGGTTGCTGCTGGCGCCACTGCGGCTAATGACGCGTTTTACCGGTGTAAGAGACTGGTGCAGGCCTACTATCGCGACACCAGTAATTAAAAAAGCGAAAAAGCCGATCAATGCCCAGACCACCAGGACTTCATTGGTCAGAAAACCGGTACGCCACCAGTAATATTTAAGCAATATGACACTGGTTAATAAAGGCAGGAAACCGCCGATCAGGAGCATTTTGGTTTGAATTGTAATATGTACACAGTTCATACCAATGTGGCGGGTCAGATGGCCTAACAGATTCAGGCTATATAAATAACCGGGCATGCCCACATAGATTGCAATCACCAGATTCATTAGCATGAATTCTAATAACGACGCCTCGGTTGGGTGGAGGCTTTTGTCGGTCGTCCAGAATTGAACGGCTGGCAACAGGAGTACGGCAATAAGGTAAAACGACCAGTAGCTGGCGGTGAAAGTACGTAGATGACGATTTAGATTGTCAGGTAGTGGCAGACTATTATCATGTTCGACACGCCAGTTTGTGAGCGGGCGGGTAAAGACATAAAAGTGTCGGCTCACCCAGATGACCAGGATGAGATAAACAGTGAGTAACGTTAGCCCCGTTTTTGCTTGCAATAAATGACTGGGTTCGACCATGCCAAAAAAAATCGCCACGGCGTAACCGCAAATCGGTGTGAGTGCAAAACTAACAAAAGCAACCAGAGCTAAACGCGTCTGGATGTGCGTAATTGCGTGACCCATTGAATCCTTATCGTATTGTTATAATTGTTAATTAAGTGAAAGCTAATAAAGTGATATGAGGAGTACATCAACCCTGCTAACTTGTGCAATGATAATGGCAGAATATGAGGTGCTGATCCAGATATAGATCTGAAAAAATACAAACAAAATTAATGTGAACCAGGTTTGAGTTAGCGCCGTTTTTTCGAGCGAGCTATGAACCACGGAGTCCAAGTATATGATGATTAAACAAATTAGTATTTTACTTTAGAGGCACATTATAATCATGGAAAAAACTTAATCAGATATTTATGATTTAATTTAACAATTAGGAGAAAGTGCTATGAAGCGTCGTGAATTTTTAACCAAAGCCGGAGCGGGTAGTGTGCTTGCGGCAACCGGGCTGGGTCTGTCGGCTAATAATGCTAATGCCAGAGACGGTAAAAAGTATAAATGGAAAATGGTCACGACCTGGCCAAAGAATTTTCCAGGGCTGGGTACCGGTGCTAATACGATTGCAAAAATGATCACGGCAATGAGTGGTGGTCGTATCGAGGTTAAAGTATATGGCGCAAAACAACTGGTCGGGCCGTTCGAAGTGTTCAATGCCGTCAGCAGTGGTGATGTGCAAATGGGTCATGGCGCTGCGTACTACTGGAAAAACAAGAGTGAAGCGGCGCAATTTTTTTCGGCGGTGCCGTTTGGTTTAAATGCCCAGGAGATGAACGGTTGGTTGTACTATGGCGGCGGTTTAAAATTGTGGAAAGAGATCTATGCGGACTTTAATTTGATCCCGGCGGCGGCAGGAAATACCGGCGTGCAAATGGGGGGCTGGTTTAACAAGGAAATAAAATCAATAAAAGATTTAAAAGGCCTGAAAATGCGCATTCCTGGCCTCGGTGGCGAAGTGTTAAAACGCGCTGGTGGTACTCCCGTGAGTTTGCCTGGCGGAGAGATCTATACCTCGTTGCAATCGGGTGCGATTGATGCGACAGAATGGGTCGGGCCGTATAATGATCTGGCCTTCGGCTTCTATAAGGTCGCAAAATATTATTATTATCCTGGCTGGCATGAACCCGGTACGACTCTAGAAGCCATCGTTAACAAAAAAGCCTTTGAGACGTTACCGAAAGATCTACAAACCATCGTTGAATGTGCCTGCGCCTATGCTAATCAGGATATGCTGGCCGAATACACGGCGCGCAATAATGCCGCCTTGCACACGTTGGTGACAAAACACAAAGTCAATTTAAAACCGTTTCCAAAGGATGTATTAACTAAAATCAAAAAGCTCTCTGACGACGTGGTGAGTGAAGTTGCGAACAAGGACAAGATGGGTAAAAAGGTGTTTGCCTCGTTCAGGAAATTTCGTGATCAGGCCAAAGCATGGCACAAAGTTTCAGAGCTGGCCTATTATAATGCGCGTTAATCTGCTGTGATTGAAATAAACCGCTGGCGGGTTTGCCAGCGGTTATAAACTTTAAGCGAGCGTTTCTTTTTCAACACCGAACATATTCCGATATACGATAGCATAAGCGATCAGTATCATTGGCATCACCCAGATAAGGCCAATCAGTAACGGTAACGCCGCAACTAAAGCAATTAGCCAGACAATAATACTAAAGAAAAAGAATGTAAACCATCGATGGGTAATCGCTTTACGCGAGGTCTCCAACGCCTGCCAGGGACTCATGCCTTTCTCCGCTACTAACGGTAACGCGAGGTAGTAGGCGAACATTAAATAAATGCCGGGAAGCACCAGCAGTAATAAACCAACCAGGATCATCACAACCATTAGTAGATAGGTTAAAAACAGCGGTATCATCGCAGAGAAGTGGCCCATGATCGAGGAGGCTTCGGAAGGTGCCCCAGTGGCGCGGCGGATGCCGATAATAAACAACCCAATTTCAAGGGGCAGGATCACTAACATCAGCACTATATTCACTACCAGCTCAAGAAAGACGGCAAATCCATCACCCGGGATTAGCATCCCGAATAGACCTGAGATAATAGCGGCAACGATACTTGCCCCGATGTAGACGGCGATGAAGATCAAAAATGCTAACCAGAAGGTGCCTTTAAAGCCAGAGATTAGTTGCCAGGCTTCACTTAAAACGGCACCAATATCAAATTGGTAATTACCGGCCAGGCCGTTTTCGACTGAGCCGCCAATTTGTTCCCCTGAAGGTGCTTTTTCTAAATCGGACTGCGGTGGTTGGTAAATGTCAGACATGGTATTTCCTTATTTATAGTTATATCCCAGAGTTATTCTAAGACTAGAAGTAACATATTTATATAGAGACGGCAAGTCTGCATAAGCCGTTGTATGAACTCAATCCTTTCGAAAGCAAGAGTGGTAGCAATGAGTCACCTGTCTTATTGGCCCCTTACCCGCTGCATCTAGCTTGAAGCATTTGCGTTAGCAGTGGTGTAATTATTCTTACAAAATTTAGCAAAACATCCTGATTCAGTACGTCTTAGAGACTATACCACTCAAATTCTTCGGTTCGTTAGAAATTCATTTCTTGCTGGGTATGGCGTGGAATAGAGAAAAGAGTGCTACGTATAAATTTTAACAAATTACCTATATCTGGAGAGGATGATCATGTTTACAAATTTTAATAGTTTAAAGGGGAGTATTATTATCTCGTTGTTTACTATTTTGGTTGCTTGTGGCGGCGGAGAGGAGAATGGCACAGCCCCAGCATCATTGGCAAATAATGGAAATTTAAGTAATTTAACTGTATCGGTTGGTGCGCTTATTCCCCATTTTAACAATAACATCCTGAACTATTCGGTCAATGTAGCGAACGGTATTACCAGTACAACGTTAACTGCTACGCTTACCAGCGCGGCAGCAGTATTAACCATTAATGGTGTTAATGAAACTTCTGGTGTTCGATCGTCGACAATAAATCTAATTGCTGGATCGAACCGAATTAATGTTGTGGTGATATCGGCCGACGCAAAAATAACAAAAGCCTATACTATTATGGTGATTCGTGCCGGTCTACCAGGAAATGATAGCAGTGCAAATTTAACGAGGCTTGCTATATTGAGTGTCGGTTAGGCGGATTTAATGGTGGCAATCCGATTATAGCGAGTGACTAATTTTATTAGACGCCTGAATTCTCGTAATTATAGTAATATAATCATATAATATTGTTGTTCATTTTTTTAGTCTCGCCAGGTGCTGCCTGGAATGATTTAGCGCAGAAATACAGCCATAATGTGGACACAAATAAAAATCATAATTTTGTAAGGATCGGATCAAACAGCCATGTGGACGAAGTGGCAAATAATATACGATGAAACATGGACAGCGGAGTTCAATGCGATAGTTCGTAAACGTATTCCCTATTCGGCTGTTGGTGCGCAAGAGACTATGGAAGAGGTCCGCCAGGAGCTCGCGATTAAATTGAGCGAGTTGCAAAAAGCACCCAGTTCAGTCAAGGCATATTTACGTGCCGCCTTTCGTAATACCTTAGAGGATTATATAAGAAAACAGGATGGTTACCCACGGCCTCCTGAATGGATAAAACGTTTAGGCGCAGCTTATGAGCGTATCTACAGACTATTATGTTTAGAAAATCGAGCCGTAAATGATATCCATGCAATGATGGAGAGTGTTTATCAGTATACGCGTGATTTTATTGAGCAAATCGTTTCCGAAGTCAGAGCGGGTGTCGTCAACTGTGGTTCATGGCGTGATACGGTTTCTATCGACAATGCCATGTTCGAAGTCGAAACGGCGGCGATGCATAATCAAGCTCCGCTGACTCCAGAAGCAATATTGCAGGATATGGATAGCTCGGCGGTATTTGCAACGATACTTGGCCAGTCCGATTCGGATTCAGGTCGTTCCGCGAAAATTAAAGATATTCTTTTAGCGCTTGGACAATGTGCAATTAATGATGATGAGCGCCTGTTATTACGCCTGGTTTATGCCGACGGACATTCAATAGCGGAGGCGGCCCGGGTGACAAAAATTGTTGATGGTGAGGTACGTAAAATATTGAAAAATGTCTACAAACGCCTAAAACAGGCCTTAACCGATGCGGGGATCACTGAATTATGAACAAAAAAACCAATAAAGGTACGTCTGATCCATATATGACTTATTTTGTGCTCCATATATATAGTATAGATAACATCTCATATACGATGAGAAAACAGGATGGCTAATAAACGCGGTATTAACGATGATCACGATGAGCTGCCACCAGACGAGCGACTTATCTCTTTGTTGGGTCTTTTGGCCGATCAAGAGATTCCGACAGGCCCTACGCCGACCTTGTTAGAAATTCAAGACTGGCATTTAGGTAAGCTTGATCAAAAGCGTGCTGCAGAAGTGAAAATGCATGTTGCGCGCGATCCTGCCTGTTACCAGATGTGGAGTGACTTGCTAGCGGCAGAAAAGGAGCCGACATTAACCCCAGACCAACCGCAGTCTGTTCTCTCAGTTATCGCGAATAAATGTAAACAATCCTGGCGTAAACCAGATCCGTCGTGGCTTGGTGGTGGCCTGGTGACTGCGGCCGTTGTGAGCATAATAGCCGTGGTGTTAATGCCTGGACAGGAGATATGGTCGCCAATTGATGATCCGATTGTAGCCCCGCTTGATTACGACTGGCCTTATGCAAGTATGTCATCGACACGCGGTGGCAAGTTGAGCTACCGAATGAAGATTGCTGTGCAAACGGGAATACGAAAAGGGATAGAGATCACTACACAGGGTCAACAAGGTTGGAATGAGGCGATCAATAGCTTACCACCAGAGGCGCTATCGTGTGAGAAAGAAACGAATAAACAAGTATGTGAACAAGAAACAAAATTATTACAGAAGGTAGGTGTTCATGCGGGGGTTTTTTATTTAGCGTGCCTGGAATATGAAAAAGGACAACAAAACTATTTTGATTCGGAGAGTTGGAACAAACAGATAACTGCATGGAAAAAGATTGCAGATGAGATAGAAATCTTAAAAATTAAACCGTTGCTAGAAAAAATACAGAAAACAGGTACGTCTAAAGATAGAAGTCAACAGTGTGAGGCCATACGCGATGTTATTTACCTGTCTTTCTAAAAGCAAATAAATATGAAAACCTTTGCTGTCTATATGACCAAATTCATCGCAATATTCAGTGTATTAGTAGCACTAATCGTCCAGACTTCCATAGCCGAAGAAAAAAGGATGGTTCTAAACTCGGAAGCAGAGAATTATTTCTCTATAGCAGCGCAACTTGAGGCTAAAGGCGACAGGAGATCGATTCGTAAGATCTGGAATAAAGCGGCTAAACCATTAATGGACATAGCCGAACACTATTATAATAGCGAACAATATGATGAAGCTATAGTGATCTATAAGCGTCTATATGAATTAAACAAAAGAGTTTATGGAGAAAACCATCGAAAAACAAAGCGATTCCTGGGTAAACTGGAATACGTATATTCGCTGGCTGGCAGGCATGTTGATCAAATAATGATCGCAGAAAAAAAATTAGCGGATTTAGAAAAAAGGCTCGGTGTAAATCATCGGCAAACGCTAAAGCAAATGGGAAAATTGGCTTTTACATATAAGCAGGAAAAATATTATTTAAAATCCGAAAAACTATATAAGAGAATAATTGCGGGCTATCGAAAAAATGGCTGGACGCAATCGCATAAATATAAACAGGCACTCTACCGAATAGCGTCATTGTATCTAGATCAGGGCGATATGATAAAAGCCGAGCCTTATTATATTGAATCACTTGGTTTCAAATCTGGCCAGAAGATCAATGTCAAGTCAGTGAGTATGACAAAACTGTATCAATATGCTTATATTTTACAATACTCTGGGAAGTATGCTGAAGCAGAAGATTTGTATAAAAGGATGCTATCTAGCAATAAGAGCGTTTCCATAATGAATCGTACCAGTGACGAACAAATTATTGCCAACCTGGGAAATTTATATAATCAAATAGGTGCCTATGACAAGGCGCTAGAATATAAACAACGTGCCTACGAAACCTATAAAGCAAAATTGGGTGGAAATTCAGTTATTACGGCTATTGCATTAAATAACCTGGCAGAAACGTACCTGGCGCTGAAGCAATTTGATAAAGCGGTCAGCACTATGGAGATTGTTTACATAATATTTAATAGCCAAGTTAAGGAAAAGAACAGACTGTATATCGATAAGAATTTTATCATGCCCAACCTGGCATTAGCTTATTCTAAGGTAGGAAGATTTAAAGAAGCTGAAGAAGTATACAAACAAACATTAACGGCACTAAGTAATGATTATTCAGCACGCCATCCTTTAGTGACCTATTCTAAAATATATTTATCTGAAGTCTATTATCTACAGAATCGCCTGGATGAAGCTGCCAGAGTTAATTTAGAATCGCTAAATGCTGCGGTAGGTAACAAGTCTCCCCTGTTGTTATCTAAAGCATACATTATGCTCGCAAAGATACGTAATAAACAATCGCTATTATCAGAGGCCATTTTTTATGGGAAACAAGGTATAAATCAGATACAGAGTCTTCGTTCGGGCTTGGTTAATTCAGATAAAATATTACAGGAGAGTTTTGTCGACAGTCAACAGGATAATTATGAGATGCTTGCTGGCTGGCTTATTGACGCAGGCAGATTAGCAGAAGCGGAGCAAGTATTAGCAATGCTAAAAGAGGAGGAATATTTTAATTTTATTCGGCGCACACAAGGCGATAATCCGAAAAACACATTAGCTCAATTAAATAAGCTGGAATTAGAGCAAAAATCAATCTTACGGAAAAGCAGTGCCTTGTTGGTTAAGTACACAACTCGGCTTGCTGCATTAGAAAAAATGGATCCTCGCCTTCAAACAGATAATGACAAACGTAATATCATTAAAACCCGTAAATTAGTGAATGTCGCAGAAAATAATTTTAATCAAACCTTGAACAGGATTAAATCTGTATTTAGATCAAAGAAAAATGAGACATTTCTCAACCCGGGAGATAGTAAAGGCTATCAACAGTTACTAAAAAATCTTGGCGGCGATGTTGCTTTGGTGCATATACTTCCGCTGGAAAATGATTTACGGATAATATTCAGAACATCAAAAAATAATGTTTCAAAGAAAATTTCTGTAACGCAAAGACAATTTAATAAATTAGTTGGTTCGTACAAAGAACAAGTTAAGCGGCCTGATAAATCGCCTGAAAAACTCATAACAATGTCAAATCAATTGTACCAATGGCTAATTAAGCCCATTGAGAATGATTTGAAAAAAGCCAACATAAAGACGGTAATGTTTTATAAAAATGGTGTATTACGTTATATACCATTAGCTACGCTACACGATGGAAAGCAATATTTAATCGAAAAATATGCCATTAGTAATTATACCGCTGCCGCGAATGATTCTTTTAAAGCAAAGGAACAAAGCGGATGGACAATCGCAGGGATGGGGGTGAGTAAACAACACGGTGCGTTTTCACCATTACCTATGGTGCCATATGAACTGGATAACATTGTTAAACAGGCAAGCAATGATCCGAATGGTATATTTAATGGAAAAATATTTGTTAATGAACAATTCACACCGAAACGTTTTAAAAGTTCTTTAACTGGTGCATATAATGTTAGTCATATTGCGACGCATTATAAATTTATGCCCGGCACGGAATCCGATTCATTTTTACTCATGGGGGATGGAAGTCATCTCAGTCTTGCCACACTCCGCACCGATAACTACGATTTTAAATCAATAGATTTGCTGACTTTATCGGCATGCGAAACCGCAGTCAGTGATATCGGTTCGGACGGTCGAGAAATTGAGGGTTTAGCGACGTTAGTGCAACGCCAGGGCGCTAAAGGTGTGATGGCAACGTTGTGGTCTGTTGCTGATTGTAGTACCGGATTATTTATGCAGCACTTTTACCAATATCGAAAAAAAGGCTTGTCTAAAGCGGAAGCATTGAGGCAAAGTCAATTGGCCTTTTTATCTAATCAGGTTGCATCTTTAAAAGTCTCTGCCAACGATCCTGCTAAAGGTTGCCAGCCCGTAACGGGTAACCATAAAGATGCCTATCGACATCCCTACTATTGGGCACCTTTTATCCTCATGGGCAATTGGAAATAAATTTGAAAAATTAGAAATTCCTCGATCTTTGTGCGTCCCTTAAGTATGCCACCAGCCAAACCCGGCCAGGTGAGGATTTTTATACAGAGGGGATGTAAAATGTCATTTTTTTATCAAAATGTAGTACTGAAATCATTTATTTTTAGCCGATTAATTAGTTTGTTTATCGTGGTTATTGCTCTGGCTGCGTGTGGCGGCGGCGGTGGCGGGGCCGAGCAGAATACATCTTTTTCTGCGCTAGCAGGTCAAGACCAGACTGTTAGCGAAGGTGCGACAGTCCAACTGTCAGGAAGCAGTTCGGGTGCCAGTGGTACATTGACTTACAGCTGGATTCAGATCAATGGCGCTAATGTTACTTTGTCGAATGTAACGATTATCAATCCTGTTTTTGAAGCACCCCAAGTCGCCACTGGAAGCTCTGAAGTGCTGACATTTGAATTTAGCGTAACGAATCCTGCTGGCACGATCGTTACCGATAGTGTTGATATTACAGTAAATAATGTGGTGGGAAATTTACCGATTGCGAATGCGGGTGCAGACCAATCGGTAAACTCAGTTACGAATGTAGCGTTGTCAGGAGCGGCATCAGGTAATAATCCGCCGTTTACTTATAACTGGTTACAAACGGCAGGGACTTCGGTCACCTTATCCGATGTTTCTATTGCCAATCCGAGCTTTACAGCACCACTGGTTGCGTCAGGTGCAAATGAGATACTTTCGTTTGAATTAACGGTGACGGATGCCTCTGGTAATATGGATACCGATCAAGTTTCAATAACAGTAACGGGGGCGGTTACCGTGCAAACTCGTATTAATCGTGTTGAATACGACTATGACAATAACGGTACATCCGATGCAATATCGTTGCTAACGTATGATGAGCTGGGTCGTTTGATCTTGAACGAGCATATCTATACTGATGATGGTACAGCAGATTTACTGGTGGTAATAAAAGAAACGGCAGTCACAAACGAAATTACCTATGACGCTAATGGTCGTGTGGCATCAAATTATCGCCTTGATGACGATCAAGGGGGTAATGAGTTTATATATACCTATGATCCCGGCACAGGGTTACTGACAAGAACGGATGTGGTTACATCTGATCTAAGTGGCAATACTACCTCAGAAGCGTATGTCTTATATACCTACTCTGGTAACGATGTTATCTCATATAGTATTTATTTATCTTCAAATGACATGTTGTTGCTTACCAGTGACTTTACCTATGATGCAAATGGACGCATTATTCAGGAAGATGGATCCTCTGCGGTTGCTGCTGCTAGATTTATCAAACGCTATACCTGGGATAACAATGGACGCCTGGAATTTTATGAGGAAGACAAGACGGCGGATGGTGTCTTTGAGGTCACCCATGATTATGTTTTTGACGGTGTGACCGGTTTGTTAATTGAACGCATAAAAAATGACACGGGCCCGTTTGCAGATCCCGATGATACTCGCACGGAGAGCTATATTTACGATACGAATAACCGCTTAGAGTCTGTTGAATATGATAAAGATCATGACGGCACGATTGATGCGATTTCGTTTGTTGCAGAACGCGAAGCGGGTCTGTGTTTAGCTGAATATATTCCATTTCTGATTCCATCCGTCGGACAAGACGGCATCCCAGGCTCGAATGTCGGTGATCTGGGCTGGTGTCAATGATAAGTAATTCAACAGGTTATAAAGCAGGGGATGGCCCCCTGCTTTTTTTTAAGAAATATGAAAATTCCCAAATATTGTTCGTCTATATTAATATGTGTTCGATGCGAATTAGCTGTACAAATTGTAAACAGGGTGGAGTAAAATGATAGCCTGCCCAATGAGTGAGAAAATAAATTAATATTATTGTGGTTTATTTTTTTGAATGAAAGAGTGTTGTTGGCGCCAGTTTTTATGGTTTGTTCTGTTGTTTTGATTGTTCCGTGCATACATGAAAAAGGCAAAGAATGTAGAATAGGATCTGAACAGGGATTTTGTGGGAATATAAACAGTTGGTTGGTAAAATTTAACTTAAGTAAAATAAAATAAACAAAACTAGAATCTCTGTTAGTTAAAGACTTTTCGAGTGCAGTTATTTTAAACTATATTATTGAAATTCTTATAAATGAAAGTTTCATTTTCGTAGTGGATCGACCTATGAGTTTGGTAAACGAAATTCTAAATTATACAAAATAAAAAGAGGATAAATCATGAGAACGTCACGTTTTATACGGTATATCGGCATATCGGTACTGAGTATCTTGTTAGCAAGTTGTTTAAGTACCGCACCAAAATTAGGTGGGGGATCGGGCAGCACCGTTACCGGGGCAGCCGCCGGCTCTTCCAGCAGTAACAATAATAGCCAGCTTGAAGGTTGTGACAAGACACTTGGTACGCTAACTATATTTGAAGATCGTAGCCTTCCATGGTGGAATTACTATTACAAGACTTATCGGCATCTTGGTTCGACGGTGCCGGTCATTCGTACCATGATTCAACAATCAAACTGTTTTGTCATTGTCGAGCGAGGCGCGGCCATGAAAGCTATGCAAAGAGAGCGTCAGCTAATGCAATCGGGTGATTTGCGTAGTAATAGTAACTTTGGTAAAGGGCAATTAGCGGCGGCGGATTATACTTTAAGTCCATCTGTGAATTTTAAAGAAACCACGATGGGTAAAGTTTCCGGTGCAGCAAGAAATTTATTGCCTGGCAGCTGGTTTAGTTCCGGGTCTGTGGGTGCGAAAAGTAACGAAGCAGAAACCACATTGCTAATGATCGATAATCGTTCTGGCGTTCAAGTTTCTTCGTCTATTGGTAGTGCGAAAAACTTTGATTTCAGTTTTAGCGGCTACTCCTGGGGGGGAAGAGGATCCGGCGGTGCTAGCGGCTATGCAAAATCTGCTGAAGGTAAAGTCATTATTGCTGCGTTTGCGGACTCATATAATCAAATGGTCAAGGCATTACGCAATTATAAGCCTCAAAGGGTGGAAGGTGGTTTAGGCACAGGCGGTGCGCTTAAGGTGGATGGTGCTAAAAATGCTAAACCAAAATCCAGACCTAAACCAAAACCCCAGTCGCGAACAACGACACCACGACAGGCGGTGCATGTAGCAAGTAATAGTAGCGTCAATGTTCGGGGCACAGGTTCAAGTAACGTGTATATAGACGAATACGACGAAAATGCACTAAACGATTACTATAAAGCGTTAAAGAAAGCGGTTGGAAATTTATCCAAGTTTTCTGCTATGACCCCACAACAAGTTCAGGCG
Organism: Gammaproteobacteria bacterium; assembly: GCA_003232015.1. Next base: position 1,021 of record QIKU01000253.1, on the reverse strand, counting down.
ATTGGCCAATATAACGATTCGGGTATTGATCTCTGGACATTATTATGGTCGGCTGATTTTTCTGGAGAATTTGAAACTTCAAAAATCGAACTTGAGTCATGGCCTCTTGATGCCAGACAAAAAGGCTGGAAAATACTGGGTAAAAGGATTAAAAAATATAATAAACTTTTTTATAAACACCGTAAATCCATATTATCCAGTGAAGGTGTCACTAAAAATGTTAGAGCCAGGCTTGAGGGTATTGAATTAGTGACTGAAAAAAGTCTTTTTGCAGAATGATCATTTAATCTACTGATAATAGTTATATTAAAAGGTTGGTATTTTTATATCAGCCTTTTATTATTTCAGATTCTGGAAATATTAAGCACCGATCTTTTTTTCGGATGATTACTGGGTGTCTGTAACAAAATGATAATATAATTACCAATGAATCATTTCCATGAATCAATTCGTGATTTTAAAAGCGAAGAATTTCGTCTGACCTTAAAGCAACAAATAAAATCATTACCTGCAGGTAGCTTACCGCTAGAGAAAAGCTTGACGCAAGGTGGATATGTTGACGACCATGATGTTGATGTCACGGTGCTAGCGAGCCGTGAAACAGATAACGCTATCTCAGTAAAACTGGGTGTGTTTTTTACTGAAATTGTAATTAATTGCAGCTGCGGTGATGAGCCAATGCCGATCAATGCTTATTGTGAGATGCAAATGAGTTGTCAGGTCGAGCAGAATTTGAAGTTACCGATTGATGCCTGTAATCAGAATGCGCCAGGTTATTTTGGCGAAGGGATGAGTTAGACATTTTTTTAACGTGGTAAAAAAATCAGATTTGATTTATGATCATCCAGGCATTGTGACAAAGTTATTAAATTAAATTGGTAACGGCAGGAGGATAAAATGACCATAGGACGTTGTTTGTGCGGTGCGATTGAATTTGAGGTTGAATTAATTCCAGAAAAAACCTTTAACTGTCATTGTTCGCGCTGTCGTCGCGCCCACGGTGCGGCGTTTGCGACCCAGG
>QIKU01000022.1 GCA_003232015.1 Gammaproteobacteria bacterium | reverse complement strand
AACATGCTCAACAATATCCTGCACGCTTATTTCCTTATCGCCCAAAGTGCAAAGAATTTTCAGCCGTAAGGGGTGCGACATGGCTTTTAAAGAACGCGATGCGCGGTCAATGTCTTCGTCTCGTGTAAGTAAAGTGTCTAATTCGATTTCGCTCATTTTGACTCGCCCAAATGTTATGTTTTGAAAAGAAGAATTTTTATTATTTGTAGCACCTGCAATTCGACTGAAAAATAGTTCAAATTAGCGGCTGCCCTTTATTACTAAAACATTATACAATTATGTACCGTTTGAGAAGGCTTTATTTGCTTATTTTCAGGTTTTTTTGAGATTGAGCATAGTGCAGGAGCCTGATCCAGGATTGAATTATCACTATTTAGACCTTATATAAAAGGTGAGTTTGTTGAATTTATTTAAAAACATTAAGAAAATAAAGAGCCTATGTCATTGAATTTAAAGCCAATGGTGCTGGTTATTATGGACGGCTGGGGTATTACCGATGTCGTTGAAAATAACGCAATTGCCAATGCCAACACCCCTAATTTAGACCGATTGTACACGGAGTACCCACATACCACTTTGCGTGGTTCGGGCCCTGAAGTGGGCCTACCTGCCGACCAAATGGGCAATTCGGAAGTGGGGCACCTGAATTTAGGTGCCGGTCGGGTGGTGTACCAGGAGTACACCCGGGTGAGTCGCTCGATAAAAACGGGCTCATTTTTTAAAAATCAGACATTAGTGGACGCAGTCGACAATGCAAAATCAGCTGGCAAAGCAGTACATATTATGGGGCTATTATCCCCCGGTGGTGTGCATAGCCATGAAGAGCATTTGCATGCCATGATGGAGCTTGCCGTTAAACAGGGTGTGCAAAATGTTTATTTGCATGCTTTTTTAGATGGCCGCGATACCCCGCCTAAAAGTGCCTTTGCCTCAATAGATGCAATGCAGGCCAAGCTGGACGAAATTGGCGGTGGCCAGTTTGCATCGGTGACAGGGCGTTTTTATGCGATGGACAGAGACCATCGCTGGCCACGCATTAAAGAAGCCTACGATGTTATTGCGAATGGTGCGTCCAATTTTTCTGCCGAGACGGCACACGAAGCATTGGAAATGGCCTATGCGCGCAACGAAACCGATGAGTTTGTTCAGGCCACGGCTATTCATCCTAAAGGGGTGGTGCCAGTACAAATTCAAACCGGTGATTTTGTTATTTTTATGAATTTCCGTTCAGATCGTGCCCGGCAAATTACTCGACCATTTATTGAACCTGACTTTGACGCCTTTGAGCGCGGCAACGCGGTAAAGTTGGGTTCCTTTGTTTGCCTAACCGAATATAATTCACAATACGATGTGCCTGTAGCCTACCCACCGGAACGCTTAAAGAATGTATTTGGTGACTACATTTCCAAATTAGGTATGCGGCAGTTGCGTATTGCCGAGACAGAAAAGTACGCGCATGTAACCTTCTTTTTTAATGGTGGACGTGAAGAGCCTTTTGAATTTGAAGATCGCATTTTAGTGCCATCGCCCGATGTTAAAACCTACGATCTGCAGCCGGAAATGAATGCACCGGAATTAACTACAAAACTGGTTGAGGCGATTAAGAGTGACAAGTACGACGTTATTATCTGTAATTACGCCAACCCGGATATGGTTGGTCACACGGGTAACTTTGATGCAACGGTTAAAGCCATTGAAACCATTGACCGCTGTGTTGCGGAGGTGGTTGAAGCCGTGCAGCAGGCTGGCGGTGAAATTTTAATTACTGCCGACCACGGTAATGCAGAAAAAATGTTAGACGTTGAAACAGGCCAGCCACATACCGCACACACCACAAATCCGGTTCCCTTGCTGTATGTCGGGCGGGAAGCCGAACTGGAAACCAGTGGTGCCTTGTCCGATATTGCACCGACGATGTTGTATTTAATGGGCATTGAACAACCCAATGAAATGTTAGGTCGATCTTTAGTTAAACCTAAAATGGACGAAGGCCAAAGCAGTTTAATATAGAATGTTAGTAAGCAAGGGTTGGATAAAGTAAATGCCGGCAGATGCAAAGTTGAAAGGCCATTTGCCACCCCTTGGTGAAATAAGCGTAGAACAATTTATAAAAGACTACTGGCAACAGCAGCCTCTGGTTATCCGGCAAGGTTTTAAAAATTTCACTTCTCCTATTACTGCCGACGAACTAGCTGGCCTTGCCTGTGAAGAGGATGTGCACTCGCGCATCGTTATTGAGAAAGGGGGCGACACGTCGTGGCAGCTTATTGATGGGCCGATGGATGAAAACGTTTTTGCAACGTTACCCGAAACACACTGGACGTTGTTAGTAAACGACGTCGAAAAACATTTACCTGAACTTGTCAGTATCGTCGATGCCTTTCGCTTTATTCCTGAATGGCGCGTTGATGATTTGATGATTAGCTATGCGCCTGAAGGTGGCACCGTTGGCCCACATCTGGATCAGTACGATGTGTTTATTGTACAGGCACAAGGTCAGCGGCGCTGGCAAATCAGTACCCGGCCGGTGGCAGATGATAATCAGGTTGCTAATACAAATTTACGCATTCAAAAAGATTTTACAGCCGAGCAGGAATGGTTGCTTGAGCCGGGGGATATTATTTATATTCCTCCCGGTGTGAGCCATTACGGCGTTGCGATGGGTGACTGTTTGAGTTTTTCAATCGGCTTTCGTGCGCCGACGCACACAGAAATGCTAAGCGACTTTATTGATTTTATTAGTCATGATTTAGCCAATAATAAAACGTATAAAGATAAAAATTTGCAACGACAGACACACCCAAATGAAATAACCGGGTCGGCGATTGAAAACATCCGTGAAATTTTTAAAGCGTATTTAAGCGAGGGTCAGCCATCGCTAGCACAATGGTTCGGTCGTTTTGTGAGTGACACCAAAACTGATCTGGTTAATGAAAACGAAGCGCGGTTTACAAATTTTGCTGCATTAAAGAAAAGTCACCCCATTTTATACCGTAACCCTGCTAGCCGGTTTGCTTTTTACGAACAAGATTCAGAAACATTGCTGTTTATTGATGGTGATGACTTTAGTGTTAGTAATCAGTTTGCCAAAAAACTCTGTGCGCAGCGTGAGTGTGATTTAAATAAAAGTAACTTTAACAAAGCAGAACAGCAACTCATCCTGTCTCTTTATCATGCTGGGCAACTTCTGCCTTTAAAGGCCTGAACCCTTTCAACACTGGAATAACCAACTAATTTATTCTAGCTTTCATTAGGGGGCTACAGTAAAAACGGAGCTAAGAATATAGAAAACAGTCTGTTTCTATACTAATATGATAGATGCAGATGCACATTTGTTTGGGTTAATAATCATTTATCTGTTTACAGGGGTTAAAATCAAACGGGTCTTTTCATCATTCCTATGTGTAGTCGTTATAGTATGATAACAAAAATCACAAAGACATTGCGGCTTGTTTATATACCTGTTGCCTTTCTATTTTTTTCACCTTCTCACAGTTATGCCGAACCCGTCGCTATTACCGGCGCAGGGGCACACTTTGCATGGGTGATTTTTGATGATCTTAAATCTGAACTGGAGGAGTCAACCGGTAAAAAACTGCAGCTATACGGAAAAAATTCCAATCTTGGTATGGGCTGTAATGCTGGCATAAAACTGGCTCAAAGGCATAGCCACGACCACCCGACATTTGGCTTTGTATGTTGCCCGTTAAGCCAACAAGAGCTGGATAAAAAGAAAATAAAACTTTACCCGCTTGCGGCTGAACCTATTCTTATCCTTGTTAATAAAAATAACCCAATTAAAAACTTATCGGTTGCTCAAGTTCGCGCTATTTTTCGTGGTGAGCTCACTAACTGGAATAAGCTCGGTGGCTGGGATAAGCCCATTGCCGTTGTTACCCGGCTGCATTGCAAAAAACGTCCCGGTCACTGGAAAACAATTTTACCAACGGTGGGTGATTTTACTAAAGAGCGTATCAATGTTAGCAGCGCCAATAAAATGGTAAAAATGGTGACAAAATTTAACACTGCCATCGGCCACACCGGCTCCACCTGGGTATTTGATGATAGTAGCAATGTGAAGGCGGTTAGCGAGGGTGCAGAACATGTGGGTGGGCAACAGGTAAGCAATATAATTATATAATAGAGGTGTATCATGAAAAGAAATGTCGGTCGACTGGATCAGATATTACGCATAGGGATAAGCCTGGTTTTAATTTATATTGGATTTATTGATAAAGAATTTATAACTGATCCATTAAGTTCAAATATCATTGGTATTATCGGTGTATTAAGTTTAGTTGTGGCGCTGTTGAGATTCTGCCCTTTGTACGTTATCACGGGCATCAGCACCTGTAATAGAAAAAAACAGTAATACTGTTTAATGCGGTTGCGGTCACAAATATTACTTTCTGTCCTGGGCATAACTGTATTGGCACAAGTTGTTTTTGGTCTTCTGGTCTATCGGGAGCTTACAGAAAGCCGGGGTGCGCAGCTTACTATTTTTTTACAATATCTTAATAAGGAGGTTGCCGAGCGACTTACCTTACCTGGAGATCAGTATGTTTCTGAAATTTATCTTGAAGAGCTTCGCAATCGATTTTCCACTCCGCAGTCTGTTTTACTCATTCAAAAAGAACAGCAGATATTATATTCAGCAGGTGACATTAAAAAACTTGATCCGTCACTTATCTCGCAGCAGCTGAAAGTAGCGTATACAGGCAAAAGAAAGCATGGGATTATTTACCTTGATAACAATGAGTATTATTGGGCAATAAGCGATCTTCCCAACAAAAATTACCAGCTCATTATGCTTGAACCAGCAGCAAATGAAGAAATCCAGATAACAAAAACCTTAAAACAGCGCATGCTGACAACCGGCATCGTTATTCTCTGGCTTGCAGTCTGGATAAGCCTGTTACTGAGCAGCAAAATATCAAAAAAACTGTCTGAAAAAAATGAACAGCTAAAACATATTGCCCTGCATGATAGCTTAACAGGCTTGCCAAATAGAACATTGCTGAATGATCGGTTAAAGCAATTATTTCTACAATCGCAGCGCGATAACCTGTTATTTGCATTATTTTTAATTGATCTTGATCGTTTTAAAGAAATTAATGACACTCTGGGGCATCAGTTTGGCGATGAACTTTTAAAAATGGTGAGTGCACGTTTAATGGGTTCAATTCGTGAAAAAGATTCTATATCGCGACTGGGGGGTGATGAGTTTGCAGTGTTATTACCACAAACGGATCTTGAGGGCTCTAAGCTGTGCGCTGAGCGTATCCTGAACGCAATGGGCGAACCGTTTCGTATCAACAATATTGCAACCGAGAGTAAGGCCAGCATCGGTATCGCTATTTTTCCAGAGCATGGTGATAATGCAGAGACACTTATGCAGCATGCAGATATTGCTATGTATCAGGCAAAAAAATCACAATCCGGGTTTGCAATATATGACCCGACACAAAACAAGCACAGTGTGCGGCGGTTGACGTTGATGGCTGACCTGCGGGTTGCAATAGAAAACAAAAAGATTCACGTTGCCTACCAACCATTGATTAATCGTGACCGGAAAACGATAAACAGTGCCGAAGTGCTTGCGCGTTGGCAGCATCAGGAACTTGGTAATATTTTACCTGATGAATTTATACCCATGGCTGAGCAGATGGGGTTAATCCGCCTGCTAACATTACAAGTATTAGAGCAGGCTGTGGATGATTGTAAAAAATGGCATCGGCAAGGTTATGTCTTTGGCGTTAACATCAACCTGTCAACATACTGCTTACAGGATTTTTCATTGCTTGATGAGATAAATGCTATTTTAGAAAGTGCTGAACTGAAGGCAGAGAAAATTGAGTTTGAAATAACAGAAACGGCACTTATGCATGATTTAGGTCGCGCCGGGAAAATATTAAATCAGCTTTCTGATGCCGGGTTGCGACTGGCCATCGATGATTTTGGTACCGGCTTCTCATCATTAAACTATCTAAAAAATCTGCCCATTGATACTTTAAAAATAGATAAATCATTTATACTGGATATGCACAATAGCCACAGTGACCATGCCATTATCAAAACCATTATCGAGCTGGGCCATAACCTGAATTGTCAGGTTGTGGCTGAAGGCGTAGAAGATCAGAAGACCATCGATAGTCTGGATTTGCTGGGTGTCGATATTTTACAGGGGTTTTTCTATAGCAAGCCGCTAAAATCCAGTGATTTTCAGGAATGGCTATTAAAGGGATTTGCCAGAACAAAAACATCTATCTAAGATGTAGCTCTATTCTTTGAGTCCATATAATCAGTAATCAATTATTTAAATTTAGCAATGGCTTTGCCTTGGGTAAAAATAGCAGCATGCACAATTATTCAATTCATGTCTGCGCATGGCGCAGTCATCAACAACAACTCAGCGCCATTCGGCGTGCAGTCTTTATTCAGGAGCAACAGGTGCCTGAAGAACTGGAGTGGGATGAGTTTGATGAATCAGCTCAGCATGTTATTGCCGTTAATAACGAGGGTAAGCCCATTGCGACCGGTCGGATAAAGGTTGATGGCCATATTGGCCGAATGGCGGTGTTAAAAACATACCGGCAACAAGGTATTGGCTCAGCAATTTTGCTAACATTGCTGGCAGTTGCAAAACAACAAAATATAGACAGGGTTTATTTGCATGCGCAAGTGAGCGCTATTTCATTTTATGAGCAGCATGGCTTTGTTTGCAGCAGCGAGCAATTTATGGATGCCGGTATTCCACATAAAAGTATGACCAAAAGATTAATCAATGCATAAGATAATTTTAAAATTACTGGTAATATTTATTTTTGCTGGTAATGGTTTTTATGTGCTGGCCGATTCTTTTGACGACGACAACCGGGAGCAGCGCGAGCAGGAGTTACAACAATTAAAAACTAAAATAAAAAACATAAGAAGTGAGCTGGATGAAGTCCGCACTTTACATGATAAGGTGAGCCAGGAATTGCGCACCACAGAAATTAATATTAGCAAACGGGTTAACAATCTCAACCAGTTAAAGCGCAAACTGCGACGGCAAAACAAACGCTTACGGCAATTACAAACGCAGCGTAGAGGATTAAATAAAGATCTTGCAACACAGCGTGACTTGCTAGGTCAGCAGGTTCGCACGGCTTATACCATTGGCAAGCAGGAATATTTAAAGTTATTGCTGAACCAGGAAAACCCGAATGCCATTGGACGGGTATTAACCTATTACGATTATTTTAACCAGGCACGCTCCGAGCGGATTGACACATCAACTAAAACCCTGCGAAGTCTTGAGCAGATAAAAAAACGCATCCATCAGGAAAATAAAACCCTGCAAAAGCTTAAACAACAACAGCTTACGGAAAAGAAAAATCTGGAAGCCAGTTATCAGGCACGGGCGATTGTTATCGCCCAACTCTCAAAAGATATTGAGCATAAAGACGGTGCCTTGCAGCAGATGCTGGCAAATGAAAAACAATTAGAACGTGTGCTGAACGTAATTAGCGACAGTATGCCGGAAATGTTAACCACAGCGGGTAAGCACCAGCCGTTTGCAACGCTTAAAGGCAAGTTATACTGGCCCGCTTTGGGGGCAGTAAAGAACTTATTTGGTAAGTCACGCAAAACGGCAAAGCTGAAATGGAACGGGGTGATTATTAAGGCGCGGCAGGGTAATAATGTGCGAGCAATATCGCATGGCCGGGTGGCGTATGCCGACTGGTTGCGGGGTTATGGGTTGCTCATTATTATTGACCATGGTGATGGTTATATGAGTTTATATGGCCATAATGAGAATATAAGAAAAGAGACCGGTGACTGGGTGGATGAAGGCGAAATTATAGGCAGTGTCGGCAATACTGGCGGGCAGGCAAAAGCCGGGCTGTATTTTGAAATAAGGGAAAATGGTAAGCCAACCAACCCGAAAATCTGGTGTCGTAAAGTGCGTCGAGGCTGAAACCGGGCTATTTTCTAAGGGTTACCGTTAATAAGGCGCACAAGAAGCCTATTAAATAGTGGACAGTAAAAATATTTAAGGTAGTATCTATTAAGGATAGATCGTTTAAAAAGAACCATTTAGCCGATTAGTTTAAGACTAATTAGTCATTAGATAAAGACCATCAAGATAAAGACAAGAGACAGAATTATGCCAGTAAATACACGTAACGTATTGATTTTAATGTTTGGGCTGTTTTTGGGTGTGGTACTCGCACTCGGGCAGAGTGTGTTTGCAGATAAAAATGCCAACCAGGCCTACGATGGCATTCCGCTGGACGATATTCGAACCCTCAGTGAGGTTTTTGGTAAAATTAAAGAAAATTACGTTGAAAAAATTGATGATAAAACCTTATTAACCAATGCTATTCGCGGTATGTTGAGTGGTCTGGATCCGCATTCTTCCTTTTTAGACATTGAAGAGTTTAAGGAGTTAACCGTTGGCACACGTGGTGAATTTGGTGGTTTAGGCATTGTGGTTGGAATGGAGAACGGTTTTGTAAAGGTAATTTCACCCATCGACGACACACCGGCGCAGCGTGCCGGTATTCAGGCGGGCGATTTAATTATTCGTCTGGATAAGAAACCAGTAAAAGGTATGGAGCTGAACGAAGCGGTTAAGTTAATGCGCGGTAAACCGGGCGAGCCGATTGATTTACTGGTGTCACGGGAAGGTGTGGACAAACCCTTTAAAGTAACCGTGGTACGTGACAAGATTCGGGTGAAGAGCATCAAGCACCGTGTGCTTGAACCAGGCTATGGCTACGTGCGTATTACCCAGTTTCAGGAACGTACCGGTGAAGATTTATTAAAAGCGCTTGATGACCTTAAGAAGAAAAATAAAAAATCAGGTTTCAATGGTCTGGTTTTAGACTTGCGTAATAACCCGGGCGGCTTACTGGATGCGGCAGTTGCTGTTTCTGATGCGTTCCTAACCAAAGGTATCATTGTTTCCGTGCGGGGGCGGCATCGTGATAGCCAGCACAGTTTTCAGGCAACACCGATTGACCGCGTCAATGGTATTCCTGTCGTGGTACTGGTGAATGGTGGTTCGGCATCTGCATCAGAGATTGTTGCGGGCGCATTACAGGATCATAAGCGTGCCATTATTATGGGTACGCAAACATTTGGCAAAGGTTCAGTACAGTCTATTGTTAAGTTAGGTAATAATACCGCATTGAAAATGACAACCGCGCGTTACTACACTCCGAAGGATCGTGCAATTCAGGCAAAAGGCATTACACCGGATATTAAAATAAGCCACGTGCAGGTTGCGGTAAAAGAAGATAGCGACTTATATGTTAAAGAAGCCGATCTTAAGGGGCACCTGGTGAATGACAAAAACCCGGACGCAGAAAAGAAACAAAACAAAAAGAAAAAAATAGATAGCAAGGAAAAACCATTAGCAAGTAAAGATTACCCTTTATATGAAGCCCTTAATTTATTAAAAGGTTTGCATTTAATGGCTGGTATGAAATAAATATTTGCCCAATAGAAGGTTTTTTATTAAAGGTTTTTAAAATTGAGGCGCTAGTATTTTGGGCGCTTAATTTTAAATAAGAGACTTTGCTCTCTATAAACCGGAATCGCGTATGCGTTTAATTGTATTATTACTGGCACTTTTTTTCTGTAGTCTGCAAATTGTTGATGCGGCAGCGGTTTCCAGTACGACAGTGAACATACCCGAACAAGGCTTTTTGCCCGATAACAAACCTGCACAAGCAAAAGCTCAGTATTACATCAGCCTTATCATTGATGATATGGGTTATCGCTACCAGTCAGGTAAACGTGCGATTAACTTACCGGCAAACATCACCTACGCTTTTTTGCCTTATGCACCACATGCAAGAAAGCTGGCGAACCTGGCCAATAAAAAGCAAAAAGAAATTATGCTGCATATTCCAATGGAGGCGACGAGTGGTAAAAAGCTCGGGCCGGGTGGTTTAACAGCGGCCATGCCGAGGGCTGTTTTTGAACTGGAGTTGCAACATAACTTGTTGGCCATACCCTATATTAAAGGTGTAAATAACCATATGGGCAGCTTGCTAACCCAGCAGTCTGAGCCGATGACATGGTTAATGGAAATGCTGGTCACAAGAGAAATGTATTTTGTTGATAGCCGAACATCTGGAAAAAGTCAGGCGCTTAATGTTGCGCGACAATATGGCTTGCGCAGTGAAACACGCGATGTTTTTGTGGATAATGATCTGTCAGAAAAAGCAATACAGCAACAGCTTGCTCTGGCGATGAGTGTTGCCAGACGTAGTGGCAGTGCGGTGGTTATTGCACACCCTTTTCCTGAAACAATCCGAGCGCTGGAACAATGGTTACCTGAAGCAAAAGCACAGGGGCTGGAATTTGTTTATATGTCTGAATTGCTCAGCATACGGCAGAAAAATCGCGCGCAGCTCAAAATAAATAAGCGAGTAACTCAATGGCAAACACCGTTGAAGCAAAACAAAAACAACTAAAAGTACTGGTGCCTCTGGCGCAAGGTTGTGAAGAACTCGAAGCGGTTACCATCACCGATTTGCTCACTCGTGCTGAAATAAAGGTCGTAACCGCCAGCCTGGACGCCAACCCGGTGCAAGCCAGTCGTGGAATGGTACTGGTTGCCGATACGGTTATTGATAACGTTATGGACATGTCTTTCGACGCTATTATTTTACCCGGTGGCCTGCCGGGTGCCGACCATTTGCAAAATGATCAAAGAGTACAGAGCAAATTAAAGTCCATGGCGGCTAGTAACAAAGTTATTGCAGCTATTTGTGCTGCGCCCAAAGCGCTGGCTTCAGCCGGGTTGCTCGATGGTAAAAGCTTTACCAGTTATCCCGGTAGTCTGGCGCAGAGTAAGATTAAAAACATGGACTACAAAGAGCAAAGCGTTGTTGTCGATGGTAATATCATTACTTCGCGCGGCCCCGGTACGGCAATGGACTTTGCACTTGTGTTAATTGAACAGCTTCTCGGAAAAGAAAAACGCAATGAAGTTGAAGCAGGTTTAATGCGCGTTTAGTCTCTGCTATTTTCCAGCGTGTCAGATTGCTACCCTCCCCCTATCATCAAATCTTTTTATAGACTGTTATTTTTCAAAATGAGTACTTGTTTTCGCTAAAGTTGGCTAATAGGACGCCGATAAAGTTGTTGTGCCTGCAGGATTCTTTTATTTGCTTGAACGGCGCTTTTGAAGTTAAGTCGTGGGTAAATATGTAACAGGCACCCGAAAACACAACTTTGGTCTTAAGGAGATATAGTTTATGAGAAACATGACATCAAAATTATTAGCCGTCATATTGGGCTTTACTGTTATTGCATCGGTTCAATCTGCTGGCAAGGTTTCACCGATGAGCATTGATGGTGCCAAAACAGTTACGGCTACAGAAGCAAAAGCGTTGTTTGACAAGGGCAGTATTTTTCTCGATGTCCGTTCCGATAAGGACTGGGGCGCTGGACGTATTCCTGACGCGATTCACATTGAGTTAAAAAAGAAACTCAACGAAGCCAGCATGGGTAAGGAAATTAAGAAAAATGACGCGGTGGTTATTTATTGCAATGGCGAAAGCTGCATGAGAAGTTCAAAAGCAAGTGCCAAGGCAGTGGGCTGGGGCTATAGTAAGGTCTATTATTTCCGTGATGGTTTCCCTGCATGGAAAACTGCGGGCTACCCTGTCGAGTAACAATATATCCACAATTTAAGGCCATTACGTATGAGCTTAACTTTACGTGCAAAAGTCACAATCGGTGCCAGCATTGTAACGCTGCTGGCATCCTTTACCCAGATTGGCACCAGCATGCTCTCGCAGGGGCATATTGAAGGCATGTTTGCTGATGCGACCATTTCAGGGAAAGCGGTTCTGTGGAAGAAGATTGTTGATAGCCAGATGGATAAGATGGTGCCCGGCACGTCGATACTGGCGCGTGACCGTGCAACGCGTAAGGCGCTGCTTAATAAAGACAGTGAGGCGCTTAAGGAAGGTGCCACGACTACCTTCAACCTGTTGTCTGCTTCCAGGGTTATTTCACGTATGCAGTTGGCTGATCTTGATGGCAATGTCCTCTTTTCAGCACCACAGGCATTTAAGGGTAAAACGAATAAATCACTCGTCATGCAGGCAATTACAACCGGTAAGGTTATGCGAGGAATAGAGCGTGCTGAAGATGGCCGCCTCGTTGCTATTGTTGCCTTCCCGCTTACAATGCGTGGGAAAACCATCGGTGTGGGTATTTTTGCGCGTAATTTGCAAGACGCTATCGAAGATTTCAAAAAAAATGACCATTCAGAACTTATCATTGTTAGCGAGTCGGGTAAAACTGAATACAGCACAAGGGCAAAAGAAAACGTCCTTCCCGTGGAGCACATTGAACTACCCGTACTAGGGGAAAGCAGCTTGCAACAGCATGATATGAGAGGTCGTATTGGCGCTGTTACAATACTGCCCATTAGCAATAACAAAGGTGTTCCACTCGCCCATCTTGTTATTGAAAAGGACTATACCCAGTCTTATACCGCTCTTCAAAATATCAACATGCTTGCGTATGGCCTAACAGCCTTGATCGTTATTTTTGCGCTAATAGGTCTGTATGTTTATATGCGTTATATGCTTAAACCCCTTGGTGATGTTGTAACGAATTTGAACAAGATTGCCGCGGGTGATTTAACCACCGATATTGAAGTGACTTCAACGGCCGAAATTGGCCAGCTACAGAAGGCGATGCAGCAGACCACTATTCAGTTGCGTGAAATAATTGAGCTGATAAATATTATAGCCGGTCGTCTTGGTACATCCGCGCATGAAATGGTGACGATTACAAAGTCGACACAAAGTAGTTTAAATGAACAACAGCTAAGCATTGAGCAAGTTGCAACAGCAATGAATGAAATGTCGTCCACTGTTACGGAAGTTGCACGCAATGCCAGCAGCGCGGCTGATGCGGCAAGTCATGCCGATACTGAGGTGAATACCGGCCAGAGTGTTGTTAATGAAACCATCAGCTCTATTGAGCAGCTTGTAAATGAGGTTGAAAATGCCAGTATCGTTATTAATGAAGTACGTGATGATAGTGAGTCCATTGGCACTATCCTCGATGTTATTCGTGGCATTGCCGAGCAAACTAATTTGTTAGCACTCAACGCTGCAATTGAAGCGGCACGTGCAGGTGAGCAGGGTCGTGGGTTTGCTGTTGTTGCCGACGAAGTAAGAACACTGGCGAGTCGTACCCAGCAATCAACCAATGAAATTCAGGCAATGATAGAAAAGCTACAGTCAGGTATTCGTAATGCGGTGAGCACAATGGAGCAAGGTCGTGAACGCGCTGAGCAAACGGTTAAACAGGCGGGTGATGCAGGCGCATCTCTGAACACCATCACCAGTTCTGTTAGCACGATTAATGATATGAACACCCAGATTGCCAGTGCGGCAGAAGAGCAAACAGGCGTAGCGGAAGAAATTAATCGTAATATTGTTGATATTAATCTTATCTCGGAAAGGAATGCGGTTGGCGCTACTCAGGTGCTTGATGCCAGCAAGGATTTAAACCGCTTAACTGAAGAACTCAATAGTGTAGTGCACCGTTTCCAGCTTAAAAGCTAAACTACGATAGCGAAGGACACTGTTTCTTTTATCGGCCTGAGTTAATCGTTTTGAGTTTAATTCCCCGCAGCTTGCTGCGCAGATATAAAAAGCGAACTGTGTAGCCTGGATGTAGCGCAGCGTAATCCGGGAGACGAGTGCCACACATTTCCCGGATTCCATTGCATTCCATCCGGGCTACAATATTTAAGGCGTTAATACCCCGTCAGCTTGCTGCGGGGTAGTTTATTTTAAACAGGGCTAATGCGGGAATTCAGCAAAAGCTTCAATTTCCAGTAATAGTTTTTCCCGGCAAATATCCCCTTGTAAATAAATAATCGAAACATTCTTGCCCATTCGTTGTGATAAGGCTTCCCGTATTATTTTATAATGCTCAGGGTGGCGGATATAAACTTTCATTAATGACAGATTAGTAATGTCATGAATAGGTTGCTGGTGGGTGTCGCGAACGGTTGTAACCAGTGCGTCAATATTATTGAGTGTTTCTTCCAGTTGTATCAAAACATTTTCTTCATGCAGCGTTTCGTGTCCAACAATGCTGGCAGTTCCAGAAATAAAGAAATGCGTCACTGACGGCCAGTGCTTGAGTGTTGCCCGTGCAAAAGAAGGGCTTTTAGGGCTGTACTTTTCCGGGTAGTGGTAGGCGCTGATCTGCCGTGGGTTTTCAACCTGTACGCCGGCTTTTGTTGTTGCAATAAAATAGATAATAAAGCCTTTGCCATAAGAGCCAATGGCCGTTGCTGCAGGCAAGGTGCGCTCGAACTCTGTTACATTCTGGTAGGCACTGTAGCGGCCAATGCAAAAAGACTGATAACGTTCAACTGAATCGAGGCTACCATTAATTTCAGGAAAATAATTCCAGATGCGAACTAAATGTGGAAACTCTTTTTTATTTATAAAATTCAGCACCGACGAATAGGCGTGTTTGCTGCAATCTTCCAGTGAGTCAAACTGAGACTCGTCAAGACAAATTTTGCCAAATAAAATCTCATTATTTTTTCTAAATTTAATATCACCCTGCTGACCTGAAACAAGCTTATCACGTGCAATCCAGACTTCAGAATAATTGGGAGCTGATAATGACGGTAGTACAATATTAAAGGTTTCCGGATCTTTGGGTGCCGGTTGTTCCGATGCGTTAAAATGAATAGTGGTTATAATTTTTTCTTTGTCGAGCGCCTGAATTTGTTCAGCCTGAGCAAAAGCAATGCTAAAGGGGGCATTACCGGGCGAAAAGAGTGGACCAGGCGGAGTGATATGAGCCACAGACATTTTGTGCATTCTTCCAGTATTTTTAAGAGTGGATGATGCCATTTTATCGCAAAATGGGCATAAACAGGAGATTGACTTGAAAATAAGCGCAGGATTTATACTAACAATATGATTTTAATGGAGTTATCAGTGGCAGTGTGGCGCAATCAGCACCCGTTAGACGCATTTTGTCAACTTATCAGGGTGTTTCTGCTATAATTTTGGCTTTTATTGGCAAGTACAGACAGTTTTGGGGAGCAGTATGTCCGGTAGTCAGCACAGTGAGAGAGAATTAGAGGTTGCAGCATTAATTGTAGAGGCGCTTAATCTGGAAGATATCAGTGCTGTTGAAATTGAGCCGGAAGCACCTTTGTTTCGTGAGGGGTTGGGGCTAGACTCTATCGACGCACTGGAAATAGCCATGGCCATTTCCCAGAAATACGGGTTTCAGCTACGTTCTGACGACCCCGAGAATGCCACTATTTTTTCAACTTTGCGCCAGTTAAGCGAACATATCGAAAAAAACAAGCAGCAGTAAACTATAATTTTGTTACCCCAACTTTAATAGACTAAACACCGTGTTAAAGAAACAACACTGGAAGTTACTGGTTTTGCTGGCCAGCATCAGCTATCCATTTTTAGTGCATTATCTGGTTGTAATTGAACAATACCTGTTTGCTGGTATTTATATCATTGTACTGTTGCTGATGATAGCGCTGCAAAATGTTTTGCAGAGCCACAAATGGCTGGCAATGGGGTTGTTACTATTAAGCCTGCTTATTGGTGCAATTTTAATTTATAAAGCACAGCTTGTTGTCTTTTTACCGCCGGTGCTTATTCCTCTGGTGTTGGCTTATGTGTTTGGTAAAACCTTGATGGGCGGGCAAACGGCTTTTATTACAAGCATTGCACAAAAAATAAGAACCACTCCGTTGGTTGAAAAAGAAAAAAAATACACCCGCTTTGTAACCTGCATGTGGGTATTATTTTTTCTGTTTCTTTCTATAGAATCAATGTTGGTTGCCTTCTTTTACGATATGGAAACATGGTCTTACATTACTAATTTTTTAAACTATATTTTAGTGGTGCTCTTTGTGATGCTCGAATACCTGTTACGTAGAATTGTATTACGAAATTTAGAGCATCCGGGGTTTATTGTTTTTATTAAACAGTTAATAAATGTGCAGCGCAGCCGCTAATGAAATTAAACCTTACACAGCATGCAGATAGCGATTCGCTGGTTGCCTGGAATGAGCAGCTTGAGATAACGCATGCGCAATTTCTGGCGGATGTGATGCATGTGGCCGCGCATCTACCAAACAATCAATATGCAATTAATTTATGTGAAGACCGTTATTATTTTATGGTGACTTTTGCTGCGGTTATCGTAAAAGGCCAGACAAATTTATTGCCGCAAAACAGGGTGTTCGAAACACTCTATGCCGTAGTAGAAGATTATGCTGATAGCTATTGCCTTACTGAAGAAAAATTAGAGGCGTTAGAGCTGGAACAGTTAAATGTACGCAAACTGTTTAAAAAAGAAAATAAATCAACGGAATCAAATAACAAAATTAAAACCCCTGCTATTGATGGCGAGCAGGTAGCTGCGATAGCCTTTACTTCGGGCAGCACGGGTAAGCCGCAGGGTAACAGCAAAACATGGAAAGCGCTGGTAATGGGAGCGCAGATGGCCGCGGATCGGTTTGGGCTGGATAAGAATCCGGCCTACATTGTTTCAACCGTACCGCCGCAACATATGTATGGCCTTGAAACATCCATTCTTTACAGTTTGCAAAATACCTGTCCTGTTTATGCTGGCCGACCTTTCTACCCTGAAGATATTCGCCGAGCGATTGAGTCTGCACCGCAGGCTGTTATTCTAATAACAACGCCAGTGCATTTGCGAGCCTGTGCCTCGACCAGTAATATACAGTGGAAAAATATTGGGTTTATTATATCCGCAACAGCGCCCTTGCGCAGTGAAGTGGCGATGCAGGTGGAAGATAAAATGAAAGCAACGGTTAAGGAAATATTTGGTTGTACGGAAGTGGGTTCAATGGCCTCGCGTGAAACCTTAAAAGAACAAACCTGGCAACTATATAAAGGTATACGTATTTACCCAGCTGGCAATAAAGCGTACATAGATGCGCCCTATATGGACAAAGACATTACCTTAAATGATGTTGTTAAGGTTGAAGATGAGCATCACTTTAAGCTATTAGGCAGGGATGATGACATGGTAAATGTTGCTGGCAAGCGTGGTTCTTTGTCTGATTTAAAGCTCAAACTTGAATCGATTGAAGGTGTGGATGATGCTGCGGTTTATTTACCGGATGATAATAATGAAGTATCGCGGCTAACGGCGTTTGTGGTAACTGAACAATTAACCACCAAGCAAATTTCAGTAGAGTTAGCACAGAAGGTCGACCGTGTTTTTATTCCTCGTCCAATATATACGGTGAAAAGTTTACCTTATAATAAAACCGGAAAGCTAACCCGACAGGCACTTATTGAATTATCGTGTCAATGTAAATCTAAAACAGGGTAGATAAAAATCAGACAATGCCAACCGCACATACATCATTCCAGATAAAAAAAGATCACTCCTGTTTGGCGGGGCATTTCCCAGGCAACCCGATTGTCCCGGGCGTTGTTATTCTGGATGAAGTCGCCAGCATTATTTTGCAACAGGACAGCACATTTAAAATAACAGGCTTTAGCAGTGTAAAATTCTCGCAGCCTTTACTTGCAGAACAGGAGGTAACAGTACATCTTGAGGATAAGATTCTTGCAAGTTCCGGGCATTCAAAAATAAAATTTTCCGTATACAACAATGGTGAACTGGTGGCACAAGGCGAGATAAAGCTTGAAGAGCAGGTTGGGACTAAGTAAATTTATTATGAGCAATGCAGCTGAAAAAAGCACAAATTGGAAAGAAAGCACCGAGAGAAGTAACTCTTTCACTCTCAAATTAATTTGCTGGATTGCTTTAAATATTGGCCGCCCTACCGCAAGAATTATTTTATACCCTATTACTGCCTATTTCTTTCTTACCTCGCCAACGGTTGTTCGTTCATCTAAAAATTATTTTAGGCGCATAAACTGTGCAAAGAATGGAGCAAAAATTTCTTTTATTACTATTGCAAAGCATATCCACCATTTTTCAGCCACCATTTTAGATCGTGTGTTTTTTTTAACCGATCAACATGATAAATTTAAGATAAATATCCACGGAAGAAAAATTCTGGATGACTACACGGCACAGGGTAAAGGCGGTATTTTATTAGGTTCGCATCATGGTAGTTTTGAAGTTTTGCGTTCATTGGCGGTTAAAGATAGCCATGTGCGCTTAAAGGTACTTATGTATCGCGAGCATAATCAAATGCTTACCCGGATTTTTGATGAACTGAATCCAGATGTTGCGGATACCGTGATTAATCTTGCTGACAACGATGCACTTTTACAAATGCAGCAGGCGATTGATGAGGGTTATTTTGTCGGTATGTTGGGCGATAGAGTAACCGAAGGGGAACGAAAAACACAATGCACGCTGCTAGGTGATAAGGTCGATTTCCCGGCGGGCCCGATGTTGATGGCATCAATTTTAAAAGTACCGGTTGTACTATTTTGTGGCTTATACCAGGGCGGTAACAACTATGACCTTCATGTTGAATTAATATCAGATGGCCTGAATATTGATCGCAAAAAAAGAGATCAAGAAATACAATATTGGACACAAACATATGTTTCCCGACTGGAGCATTATATTATAAAGTCGCCGTATAACTGGTTTAATTTTTATGACTTCTGGAATGATGAAACTAAATAACATTGTCAAAATATTATTATGGATAACATTGGGAGTTCTATTTTCCAGTGTGGTTGTTGCCGACAATAAGGATTTAAACTTTATTTTAAATAAACTTTCGGCAATCAAAAAAATATCCGCAGAATTTATAGAAATAAAAACCTACAGTT
>QIKU01000218.1 GCA_003232015.1 Gammaproteobacteria bacterium | reverse complement strand
AGTTAATTCGTTTAAGAAATATTCAACGGGAAATAAAATTGAAGATTTTATCCATGTGTTTGCTCATATAATGGAAGGCAGAAGCAATGAAAAAAAAGCAGGTTTATCTAGAAAAATAGTCCATGGATTAACATCATTGTTTCCTACGGTGCCTAATATAGGGGCTAATGTTATAGAATTTGAAAATGCCAATTATTGCAATAGGAATAAGCTTTAATTCCAAATGCTGCTAACAAGGCAATGCACTGTTTTAAAGAAACAATAGAAAGTGTCATGTTGCTTGGCTATCGCCCAGCATGGAGTAGTAGTTAGTTTTGGTTACTTAGTGGTTTCAAGTTGTAAGCCCGGCGTGCTGAAATTAGTGGGTGAGAATAAATGTGCCTTTAGAAAGGTGCGCACGCCCGGCACGTGAATTCATAGTGTTAGGTTAAATTGGCAATATTATTGTTAGTCTATGAATCCAGTTGTTGCTAATATTTCAAGTAACACCATTTCGGTAACAGTATCTTGTCTTGTAATAATAGAAAACATGATAACTCTGTTATGTAGGTTCAAAGGGTATTGTGTTTGAAAAAATAATGCTAACAAACACTCAAGAGGGATTTCGAGAACAATAATATGGCTAAATAGCCATACGTGGTCTATGCTTAATCCTATGAAAGATCAGAATTTTGAGTGGGATGAGGCCAAAAATCAAGAAACCAACAAAAACATAATGTTACATTCTATGAAGCACAGCATGCATTTTTAGATCTTAACCGTATTTTTGTGAAGATACGAGTCATCGCCAGGGAGAGCTACATTATTATTGTTTTGGCCTAAATAAAAATAAAAACGGAATTTTTACTGTTCGGTTCATATATCGGTCTGGGTGTATACGAATTATCGATGCAGGTTATTGGCGAAAAGGTAAAAAAATCTATGAACAAGCAAATTCAATATAGCGAAGAACCTATTGGTGAAATTAAGTTAATCTCAGATTTTCTTCCTTCACCAGAGGAACTGGCGCTTAAAAAACAAAATACAAAAGTTACTATTTCATTAAGTTCAGAAAGTGTTGCTTATTTTAAAGATGCTGCAAAAAAACATCATATGCAGTATCAAAAAATAATTCGGCAATTACTGGATGAATACGTTGAACATCAAAAAAATGCTAACAAGTAAATCAAGCCATTCGCTTATCGCTCATTCGGACGCGCTACCGTGCGTTGCAATAATTAAAATATTTGGAACACAGATAAATAATGAAGTGCATATTTTGTAATAAACCCGTATTTGGGAACACAGGGATATCCGTTCCAGGAGCGGGGCCTGCGCACCAACACTGTCTTCAGGCAAATGAGGCGCTGAAAAGAACTTTTCAAAGCCTGGATATAACCGCACTGAGTGACCAGGAATTAACTGAGTTAAAAGATCTAGTTTTATCGGAAGAAAACCATAGAAAAAGAGATGATACTGAAGAAGATATCGAATTATTCTAATCGATGCAAATTGCTCTGTAAGACAATACCCGTGACTGTTACATAAGAGGGTTCAACCTTGTCTTACTCTTCATGCTTTGCTACCGCCATAATAACTTTGCGTGGTCATTACGGCGGTAACGAAGCAATCTGGCTTTTATACGAAGTTGATGTTACAACATCTAATTCATGTTGGTTAGTTTTTGCCATACAAACTTATTTGTGTTGTTTGCTAGAGTCGCCTTTAAATAAAGAGACTAGTAACCAAACCAGCAAGCTGATAGCTAAAACCGGTACTACCCAGAAAAAGCCCATTCCTAAAAACATTGCACTGTTCATAATATTCTCCTTTTCTTTTTTTCGTTCATAACTCGATGTTAGTTAGTGTTGATGAACCCGATTCTTCATACGATTAATATTGCAAACCGGGTTCTAGTTTTTATCAAGATTTTTTGTCCTGATTGCCTGTTGCTGAATTGCAGTGTGTTTTGCTATTAAAATGATCGGCACCTGCATGGTGTGTTGTGATGTCGCCATGCATAGCAGGCACTTTATTTTTCACTGCTTGCCCATGCATACCACCTGCTGTAGTTTGTGGTGCTGCCTGACCATGCATAGTGCCCTGGGTGGTTTGCTGGGTTGTTTGCCCCATCATGCCGCCATGGTCCAGCGTATTTTGCGCAAAGGCCATTGTGCTGATTGCCAAACCAACACCAGTTACTGCACCGATAAGATAAGTTGCTAATTTTTTACTTTTCATGATATTTCTCCTGTTGTTTAAGAACGTTATTGAATAAAATCATTGTTTCTCAGTTATTATTTAAGCATTTGTTTGTAACAGGTGAATGTCTGGCAAGGGGTTTTTTGTAACGTACTTTATCTGGCGCGCTTATTGTTACAATATGTTACAAAGTGATGCTGACTTGCGGGGCGCAACGGGTTAAAACTAAACTATGAGCATTCAACAACACAAAGATCATATTCTAATCGTTGATGACGATGCCGAAATCCGCCAGTTATTAAAGGTCTATCTTGAAAAGCATGGTCTGCGCGCCAGCACGGCGGAGGGTGGTGGTGCCATGTGGAGCGTACTTAAACAGTCCAGCATTGATTTAATTGTGCTGGATTTGATGATGCCTGGCGAAGACGGGCTAAGCCTGTGCCGCAAATTACGCGTCGATTTACATACACCCATTATAATGTTGACCGCACTGGGCGAAGAAACCGACAGAATTGTGGGGCTGGAAATGGGTGCCGATGATTATTTGGCCAAGCCCTTTAACCCACGTGAATTACTCGCGCGTATTAATAGTGTATTACGCCGTGCGCGCCATTTACCGGATAGCGCGGCACAATCTGAGCCCAAAGGGAAGCTACATTTTGCCGGTTTAATCCTCGATACAGTGGCTCGCCAATTGACTTCTGCCGAAGGCGCGGCTGTGCCATTAAGTGGAGGTGAATACCGCTTACTGCGTGTTTTTCTAGATCGCCCCAATCGTGTGTTAAGTCGTGACCAGTTACTGGAGCTGGTCAGCGGAAAGGAAGCGATGCCATATGACCGCAGCATTGACGTACAGGTTGGGCGATTACGCAAACGTTTGGGTGACGACAGCCGTGAGCCGCGACTTATTAAAACAGTGCGCAGTGCCGGTTATGTTTTTACTGCTGATGTAGACGAGCAAAGCTGATGCGCCTGTTACCGCAATCGTTGTTTGGCCGGCTAGCACTTATTCTGCTTTCTGGTTTGTTGCTGGCGCAATTACTCAGTACCTTATTGCAGTTTCATGATCGTGGCCAACGCCTGTTTCAGGCCAGTGGCGCTCAAAGTGCCGAGCGTATTGCAGAAATTGTCCGCCTGCTTGATGGTGAAGATACCGCGGGCCGGCAACAGCTGGTGGCTATACTTAATACACCACCGCTCAAGGTTTCGTTATCAATGCCACCCTGGGCAAATTCACAAGCGATCATGACTGACTCACCCAGCGCAGAATTTCGTGAACGCCTGGAATCGTATTTGGGTAAGCGTTACCGTTTGCAGGTTGCAGTGAGTGACCAACCTGCAATGAATATCCAGCATAAGGGTGGCGAGAGTATGATGCACATGCAACATATGGGGATGACCGGCCCGGATGCATTGGTGTTTCTTGCTCAAGTGCAATTAAGCGATGGCAGTTGGGTTACCTTTGAAAATCGAATTGGCAATGAAATTTTCGCAAACTCAACCATGCTGTTGGTGAATCTGGCTATCTTAATTATTATTGTGTTGCTGGTTACTTTAATCGCGGTGCGTTTGGCAACCCGGCCATTAACATTACTAGCAAAACAGGCCGACAAGTTAGGTAACGACATAAACCAGCCACCAATGGCCGAAACCGGCTCAACAGAAATGCGTCATGCCAGCCATGCATTCAATACAATGCAAAGTCGTTTACAACGTTTTATTGAAGACCGCAGCCGTTTGCTGTCCGCTATTTCACATGACTTAAAAACACCCATTACACGGATGCGTCTGCGTGCCGAAATGCTCGACAATGCCGAGCAACGTGATAATTTCATCCGTAGTCTTGACGAAATGCAGGCTATTACAAGTGAAACGCTGGATTTTTTGCGCGCTGATGATGCTAGCGAAAATGTAGAAGATGTTGATATTTGCGCACTTCTGGGAACCATAAAAGATCAAGCCGCTGAGCTTGGCCAGAAGGTTGAAATAAAATCCTGTGAGGTAGTTACTTATCCAGCGCGCCCGCAGGCATTAAAACGCTGCATCGTTAATTTGGTTGATAATGCAATTAAATATGCAGGCCATGCAGAGATAACCGCCAGAGAAAGTGATACGGCGATATCAATCAGTGTTTGTGATTCCGGCCCGGGTATTCCCGATCAACAACTTGAAGCCGTTTTTAAACCTTTCTTTCGATTAGAAACATCACGTAGTCGTAAAACCGGTGGCACGGGATTGGGATTAAGTATTGCGCGCAACATTGCGTTGTCGCATGGCGGTGACTTGCAACTGGTTAACCGTAAGAGTGGCGGGCTTAAAGCAACATTAACCTTACTGCGGCAGTCTGTTTAATCGGAACGAGTCTACTGAATATTGTCTGGTTTTCTATGATTGCTACAATAAAGTGCGGGATTAGTTCAATATTATCATTTAAATAATAGATAGCGCCACCCCGCTCAGGAAGATTATAATAGCCGTTTACCTTTATACGTTTAAGAGTGAATAATAATGCAAATAAGTGAAGCAAGTACAACGAATACATTTTCTCTGTTCAATTTAGGCTTTAGAGTATTTTTTATTGCAGCAGGTATTTTCTCTGTTGTTTCCATTGCCTTATGGTCCGCTGTTTACCTGTTTAATGTGGCTCTGCCGACAGGGGCGATTTCAGGCTTCCAGTGGCATGCGCACGAAATGATTTATGGTTATACTATTGCCGTTATTGCCGGGTTTTTATTAGCCGCGGTTAAAAACTGGACTGGGGTGCAGACGTTACATGGTAAACCCCTTATGGCATTATTCAGCTTATGGCTTATCGCACGTATACTGTTTTTATTTGGAACAAGCTATTTAACGGCGGCAGCAATTATAGACAGCTTATTTTTATTTTTTCTAGTGCTTGCCATTGCTTATCCCATTATAAAAGTAAAGCAATGGAGCCAGGTTGGGATTTTAGCAAAGGTTATTTTATTTCTGGTCTTTAACGTGTTTTTCTATCTAGGCGCACTGGGTGTGCTGAGTGATGGTGTTTACTGGGGAATCTATGGTGGCCTTTATTTAGTGATTGGCTTGATCTTAACAATGGCTCGGCGGGTAGTGCCCTTTTTTATCGAACGTGGAGTCGGTTACCCGGTTACACTGTATAATTCTAAACTTCTTGATATATCCAACCTGGTTTTATTTATACTTTTCTTTATTGCCGACGTGTTTCTGCAAAACCCACTTTTGTCATCTTCACTGGCTTTAACTTTATTTATTATAAATAGTGTTCGCCTTATTGGCTGGCATACAAAAGGCATATGGAAAAACAGTATGCTATGGAGTTTATACCTTGCACTTTGTTTTATTTGCTTCGGCTTCCTGTTGTTTGCAGCAGTCTACTTTTTAGGTGTAGAAAAATACCTGGCCATTCACGCCTTTACTTTTGGCGGAATTGGCTTAATTACACTGTCAATGATGTCGCGTGTTGCCCTGGGCCATACCGGGCGAGATGTGAACAGGCCACCTGCAATGGTACCTTATGCCTTAGGTATTTTAGTTTTAGGTGCGGTCGTTAGAGTGGTTTTTCCTTTGTTTAGCGCCGCCCAGTATAACCTCTGGATAGGTGCATCGCAGGTACTATGGATAATAGCATTTTTAATTTTTGCTATTACTTATCTTCCAATGCTGACAAAGCCACGTATTGATAACCAGCCGGGCTAGCGATTTTTCTATACTGCCGCATAGTGGATTAACAAGGTATAATGTCTGTTCAATTTATTAAACAGGGCAGTTAAATGACCATAGATAAAGCACGTGAATTATTGGCGACGCAAGTCAGCATGGGTGGCGGCTACAATCGAAATGGCGCGAAACTTATTTTAGCCGAGATTGACAAGTTTCATGGCCAGTCAGCGGTTGACCAGCTGATTAATGATCTTGATCTGGAAAGTAAATTCGGTTTCAAGGCGGGTGAGAAGATTATCGTTTAGTTTTAATCAGGCTATCGCATACAATAACCCAGTAACTTAAATTATCAGAGTAGCAATATGCAAGTTCAGGCAAAAAAAACAGAAGAGTATTTTATAAAGGATGAACCTTTTTATCAGCCTGTGGACGATGAGATTGAAATTTTTGAAGCTGCCTATCAACAAAAATTACCCATCCTTTTAAAAGGACCAACCGGTTGCGGTAAAACCCGCTTTATGGAACACATGGCGTGGCGCTTAAAAAAACCATTAATTACTGTTTCATGTCATGACGATTTAACTGCATCTGATTTAGTTGGGCGTTATTTAATTCAGGGTGGCAATACAATCTGGGTAGACGGCCCTTTAGCACGAGCTGTACGTGCCGGCGCCATTTGTTACCTGGACGAAATTGTAGAAGCGCGTAAAGACACCATGGTGGTTATCCACCCGCTGGCTGACGACCGACGTGTATTACCGATGGAAAAGTTAGGCGAAATACTCGAAGCCGATAACGACTTCTGTTTATCCATTTCATATAATCCAGGGTATCAGAGTGTATTAAAAGATTTAAAACAAAGTACCCGCCAGCGTTTTATTGCACTGGAGTTTGACTACCCTGACGCCGAGCTTGAAACCACCATTATTACGAAAGAAACCGGGATCGAAAAAGATATCGCCATCAATCTGGTCAAATTTGCAAATATGACACGAAATTTAAAAGGCAGCGGCCTTGAAGAAGGGGCAAGTACGCGCTTGTTGGTGCATGCAGCAAAATTAATGCATAGTGGTATTGTACCGACAACCGCATGTCATACCGCTATTTCCCAGGCCTTAACGGACGACAGTGATATGTTAGTTGCTGTTAATGAACTTTGTTCGTCTGTTTTTTAGGAACGTTTATTTAAAAATACACAGTTAATAGCTGACATTTTTTGTAATCCTCTGGATACTTGCCTCCGCAGGTATGACGGAACAAATGAATATAAAAACGCCACTGTCATCAGAAGAAATTTTAAAACGTCTGGATATTTATTTAGATGTTGAATTTACCTTCTACCATAATGAACAGCATGCCAAAGTTTTAGCAGCTCTGCCTTTAACGCAGCAACAGTATATCCTTGCATGGGTGCAGCGCACCGCCAGCGCACACCATGAGTTGGGTTATCAGTTTATGGCACATATTGTTGATATTTTAAATGAAATTGATGCAAAAACCATTGAAGCATGGGCCTTGCATGCGATGGACACCTATGATGTTAAAGGTTTGTATCCAGCCTTAGAAGTTATTCGCAATGTAAATAACTTTTTACAGCTAAGCCACGAAAAAGAAGCCGGTGCAGTATTAGAAGATGAGTCTGCAATTTTGTTGCATTTTGTGCATGGTTTGTCCGGTCGCAAATTAAAAATCGAAGAAGCAGAGCAAGCCTACACGGACACAGAAACTATTTTTTTACCTGCGTTAGTTGCGCCACTCGAAAACAAAAAAGAAAATTTTAAATTATATAAAGTCATGGTAGCTTATTGCTGGGCGCAATCACGATTTGGTACCTACCTAATTAATCTTTATACAGAGGTTAAAAATTCCGAATACCCCAAAAAATTCATTGCCCTCTTTCATGCAGCTGAAACTTTACGCCTTGAGCATTGTTTGGCGCGGGAATTACCAGGCTTGTATCGGCAGTTATGCGAAATAAAATCGCAACTCGATAATTCTACTTTAGATTTGCAATGGCAGGCTATCAGCGACCAACTCCAGTCAGAAACATGCACCGTCAATGACACGCTGGATATTGTTAATCAATATTTGAATCAGCTTGAACCATTTACACCGTATTGTTATCAAGGTTTGTTGCAGCCAGAAATAACCGCCAGCGTTATACAGGCACGCATCAATGAAGAAAAAAAACAGCTTAAAAATATTTTACGTAAAATGCAGGATGATTTTGATGAGGGTAAAGAACTCCAGCCTCCACAGAAGATGCCAGCTAATGAACGGTTTGATTTAAAAGATATTAAAGAACATAACAGTCAACAGGATTTTACCATGGAGTTGACGCTGGACGATCAACCAATTGCACCACCAGATAATGCAAAAAATTTAATGTCATCAATATTGCAGGATTTGGGTGAAATACCCGATGAATACTTGGTGGCAGCCGGTGACGGTGAATATGACCCTTCTTTTTTTGAAGAAAAAGAAGAAGACCCCGATGATGTATGGAAAGGCCCTTATCATGAAGAAGGTGCGTTCCTGTATAACGAATGGGATTTTAAGCGCCAAAACTACCGAAAGAACTGGTGCGCCGTACGTGAAAAAGTCGTTAAGCCCATTTACGATAACTTCGTTAATAACACCATGAGCAAGCATGGTAAGCTCATTAAACATTTACGTAAAACATTTGAAGCCATGCGCGATGATAACAAATTATTAAAGCGCCAAATCAATGGTGATGAGATCGATATTGATGCTTACGTGGAAGCGCTTACCGACGCAAAAGATGGTAGCGAAATGACCGACCGCCTCTATATGCAAATGCAACGTCATGAACGCAACATTGCCGTTTGCTTTATGGTGGACATGAGCGGCTCAACCAAAGGCTGGATAAACAATGCCGAGCGCGAAGCCCTTGTTTTGCTGTGCGAGTCGCTGGAAAGTTTAGGTGATCGCTACGCTATTTACGGTTTCTCTGGCATGACGCGCAAGCGTTGTGAAATTTACACCATTAAAGAATTTGACGATAACTATGACGAAGAAGTTAAAGCACGTATCAGTGGTATCGAACCAAAAGACTATACTCGCATGGGCTTTGCGATTCGGCATTTAAATAAAAAACTATTAGATGTAGAAACTAAAACCCGTATTTTGATTACCATCTCCGATGGCAAGCCGGATGATTACGATAGCTATCGCGGTGAATACGGTATCGAAGATACTCGCAGGGCTTTAGTTGAAACACGCCGTGCGGGTATTCACCCTTATTGCATTACCATCGACAAAGAAGCAAAAGATTATCTGCCGCATATGTATGGTGCAGCAGCTTATACGGTGATAGATGAAATTCGAGAATTGCCGTTAAAGGTCTCGGATATTTATCGACGACTGACGACTTGATTTATTTTTTATTTACCACAACGGAGAGCCTGCCCCATGAAGTGTTTTGCGCGCGCGAAGAAGAGCCCGCTGTGGTTAACAATATTATTTAATATGTTCGGGCTCCGGCCGCTTATGCCCTGCCGCTACTAATTCCGCTAAATAACTTTTCCAGTTTTCTTCCATGTTTTTGCCTAAGTTATACAAGGTGTCCCATGAATAAATACCAGTGTCGTGGTTGTCGTCAAAGAATAACTGAATGGCATAGTTACCGACTTGATCGATTTTGGTAATGTTAACGTCCTGTTTGCCAATTTGTAACACACCCTGACCTGGGCCGTGGCCCTGTACTTCGGCTGAAGGCGAATTTACACGTAAGTATTCAGTTGTCAGTTCAAAGCGTTCGCCATCATCAAAGGCAATTTCTAAAACATGAGAAGCCTGATGTAAGTTAATTTCTGTTGGTTTAGGCATTAGGGTCTTCCTGTAGTGTAATTTGGTTAAAGAATGTAACGGCTTAAATCTTCATCTTCAGCCAGGTCTTGTATATTATCGTTGACATAGTCAGCGGTGATTTTAACGGTTTCACCGGCTTTGTCGGATGCGGTAAAAGAGACTTCTTCGAGTAGACGCTCTAATATAGTGTGTAAACGCCGCGCACCAATATTTTCGGTGCGTTCATTTACCTGCCACGCCATTTCGGCGAGGCGCTTAACACCGGCAGCAGTAAAGATAAGCTGCACTTCTTCGGTTTCAAGTAGCGCGCTGTATTGTTCTGTTAAGGATGCATCGGGTTCTGTTAATATTTTAACAAAGTCATCCGAGCTTAAGGCATCGAGTTCCACGCGAATAGGGAAACGACCCTGTAATTCAGGAATTAAATCGGATGGTTTGGATAAATGAAATGCACCGGAAGCGATAAACAAAATATGATCGGTTTTGATCATGCCGTACTTGGTGCTTACAGTTGAGCCTTCAACTAAAGGCAGCAAGTCACGTTGAACACCTTCACGAGAAACATCGGCACCGGATGTGTTACCACTTTTGGCAATTTTATCCATTTCATCAAGAAACACAATACCATTTTGTTCAACGCTATTGAGCGCCGCGTCTTTTACTTCTTCTTCATTTAAAAGGTTGGCGGCCTCTTCATCGGTGAGGGTTTTCATTGCCTGCTTAATCGACATTTTACGGCTGCGTTTTTTTGCGCCGCCCATATTCTGAAACATGCCTTGCAGCTGGCTGGTCATTTCTTCCATGCCCGGTGGCGCCATAATTTCAACGCCCACGGCAGGTGCATTTACTTCAACTTCAATTTGTTTGTCGTCTAAATTGCCTTCGCGTAATTTCTTGCGGAACTTTTGGCGTGTTGGGTTACTGGTGTCTTCTTTGGGTTCTTTGCCGGGGTCATCATTTTCGTCGGGCCCGAAATTGTAACTGCGGGCAGAGGGCAACAGTATGTCAAGAATGCGCTCTTCAGCTGCATCTTCTGCGCGGCGCTGTACTTTTTTCATAGCCTGCTCGCGGGTTTGTTTAATTGCAATTTCCATAAGGTCGCGAATAATGGATTCAACATCACGGCCAACATAACCCACTTCGGTAAATTTTGTTGCTTCGACTTTTAAAAAAGGGGCGTCAGATAATTTTGCAAGGCGGCGGGCAATTTCTGTTTTGCTGACACCGGTTGGCCCAATCATTAAAATATTTTTAGGGGTGATTTCATTGCGTAGTGCTTCATCAACGCGACTGCGACGCCAGCGATTTCTTAAAGCAATAGCAACCGCACGTTTGGCCTTAGCCTGGCCAACAATGTGCTTATCGAGTTCTTCTACAATTTCGCGTGGTGTCATTTTAGACATAAGTAATCCATTTTTTGTTCGTGGTTAATCAAAGTCTAATCAATACTCAGCTCTTCAATTAAAATATTCTGATTAGTGTATATGCAGATGTCACCGGCAATATTCAAGCTTTTTTCTACAATTTCTTTTGCCGAAAGTTCGGTGTTTTCGAGCAAGGCACGAGCAGCAGACTGTGCAAAGGCACCACCGGAACCTATGGCCATTAAACCTTGCTCGGGTTCAATAACATCGCCGTTGCCACTAATGATTAAAGACGCTTCGTCGTTAGCCACCGCCAGCAAGGCTTCCAGCCGTCGCAGGGTACGATCGGTTCGCCAGTCTTTTGCCATTTCAACAGCGGCGCGAACTAACTGGCCGGAATGTTTTTCGAGTTTACTTTCAAAGTATTCAAACAAGGTAAAGGCATCGGCTGTACCGCCAGCAAAACCGGCAATCACTTTATCTTTATAAAGGCGGCGCAGTTTACGTGCATTACCCTTCATCACGGTGTTGCCCAACGTGACCTGACCGTCGGCACCAATAACAACCTGATTGCCTCGACGTACCGATAAAACCGTTGTTCCGCGATATTGATCCACGAGTAAACTCCTAAAATTAGTGTGTATTTAGAGCGACTGAAAGAGCGGGCTATTGTACACGAAAAGCGCGTTGTTTCGCTTATAAAGCGAATTTAGAATGGTTATCAGTGGCTTAATTTTTTGTATTTAAGCTGACGGTTTTTGTGGATAATTTCTGGTTACGTTCAACCAGGCTTTTAATCAGTCCACTCACACCACTGCTACGCAGGTGCGGTGCAAAGCTGCTTTTATAAGTGGTTATCATACTAATGCCTTCAATCGACACATCGTAAATTTTCCATCCCTTGCGAGTTTTGTGCATTTGATAATTCACCGGCACGGTTTTGTTTGAGCCGGGTGGGTGCACAATGGAGTGCACGGTTACGTCTTTATCGTCCTTTTTGCGTAAAGGCAGAAAGTGCATAATATTATGGTCAATTTTATGAGTGAGCGCATACTCCGCCAGTGCGGTTGAATAAAAGCGGATCAGGAGCTGGCGAAACTCTTTTATAAAGCGTATTTTTTGTGCGCGATCGGCATCCCGCCAATGTTTACCTAATACCCAGCGCGAAGCGGCAATAAAATCCAGCCTGGGCGCAATATAGGTGGTGACCAGCTGGTGGACAATCGCTGGATCTTGTTTGAGATTTTTTTCTGACGCTTTAAGGGCCTCAATTAAATCATAAGTCATTGATTTTAATATGGCGACAGGGCTATTCTCAACGCTCATTTCGGCTTTTGCGAGTGCGCTGGAGGCATTGGCAAGCATTAATATCGGAAAAATGAGGCTATATAACAGGTTATTTTTATTCATATTATTTGGCCGGGTGCTTTTTCAGTTAAAGTCCTGATAGTATGATAGCAGGCCATACGCTAAGTTCGCCAATTATTCAGCTATCCTGAAAATATTGCCGTGACGACGTAAGTCCTTTTATCCTGTGTCTGTTACTTTTAAGGAGCGCCATTTTGGCCAATATTGAAAGCCATTTAGGGAAATACCCCAACGTCCGTATGCGCCGTATGCGCCGTGACGATTTTTCTCGCCGCTTAATGCGCGAGTCACAGCTGAGTTGTGACGACCTGATTTACCCCATGTTTATATTAGAAGGCAAAGGCCAGCGTGAAGCGGTGGCATCCATGCCCGGCGTTGAACGGGTTAGTATCGATGAGTTACTAAAAGAAGCCGCTGAGTTGGTTGAGCTAGGTATACCGATGGTGGCGCTGTTCCCGGTTACCCCGGATAACTGTAAATCGGAAGATGCTGCCGAAGCGTATAACCCGGACGGTTTGGCACAACGTGCCGTGCGTGCATTAAAGACGGCTTTCCCTGAACTGGGGGTCATGACCGATGTGGCATTAGACCCCTTCACAACACACGGCCAGGACGGTTTAATTGATAAATCCGGTTATGTGCTAAACGACGAAACCGTTGAAGTGCTGGTTAAACAAGCCGTTTCACACGCCGATGCCGGCGCCGATGTGGTCGCACCCTCGGATATGATGGACGGCCGAATCGGCGAGATCCGTCAGGCATTGGAAAACGCCAGCCATATTCATACTCGCATTATGGCGTATTCAGCAAAATACGCCTCCAGCTTTTACGGGCCATTTCGCGACGCAGTCGGCTCGGCTGCAAATTTAGCCGGTGGCAATAAATACAGTTACCAGATGGATCCCGCTAATTCGGATGAGGCGCTTTGGGAAGTGGGTTTAGACCTAAACGAAGGTGCCGACATGGTGATGGTTAAACCGGGGATGCCTTATCTCGACATTGTGCATCGTGTTAAACAGCAATACGGTGCGCCTACTTTTGTTTATCAGGTGAGTGGTGAATACGCCATGATCATGGCGGCAGCACAAAATGGCTGGCTGGATGAAAAAGCAGTGGTTATGGAATCTTTGCTGGCGTTTAAACGTGCGGGTGCAGATGGGATTTTAAGCTACTTTGCCAAGCGGGTTGCAGGTTGGTTGAAAGAGGCTTGAATTTAAAAAATATTTTAACCACAACGAAGAAATAAGATAATAAACCTCAGCTCCATATAAGAAAACAGATTGCCTCGTATATCGTTATAATGCAATCTTGACATATGTTTTCGTTGTGCTCGTTGTGGTTAATCTTTACCTTAAAGTTTCGTAACATATTCCCACGCAGGATCAAAGCCTTTTAAATGTCAATCACCCCACAAAACCGGTTGTACTTGTAAGCAAAAAGTTTATACTTCGCAAAATAATCCTGTCATGAAAATGTAACAAATGATGGTGCTGAAGTCAGTTGCCCGACAATATTATTCAGTTAAAGGAAATCATTTATGCCACCGGTCGATATTTATACTCTCTTTGGCAACTCGCCAGTTTCACCATTACAAGCACATATGGCAAAAGTTCAGGCCTGCATTGAAGCACTGGAACCGTTTGTAGATGCTGCGGTTGCCGGCAAGTGGAGCAAGGCAGAAAAAGCCCAACAAAAAATTGCCCAGCTTGAAAATGAAGCCGATGATCTGAAAAAAGCATTGCGTTTAAATTTACCAACCGGTTTATTTATGCCTGTATCGCGGCGCGATGTGCTGGAAGTGCTAACCATGCAGGATCGTATTGCCAATAAAAGTAAAGACATTGCCGGTTTAATGTTGGGTCGAAAAATCGAATTCCCTGAAGGCATGCATAAAAAGTTAGTTGAGTTTGTGAAGCGTTGTATTGATGCATCCGGGCAGGCTCAAATCGCTATTAATGAACTCGATGAACTGGTTGCAACCGGTTTTCGTGGCAATGAAATAAAACTAGTCGCATCAATGATTAAAAAACTAAACAAAATTGAAAACGATACCGATAAAATTCAGGTTAAAGTTAGAGCAATGCTGTTTAAGCAGGAAAAAGATCTGCCACCCATCGATGTGATGTTTATGTACAAAGTCATTGACTGGATAGGTGACCTTGCCGATATTGCGCAGCGCGTGGGCAGCCGTCTGGAATTAATGTTAGCAAAATAAAATCCACTACGACGACAGTAGTGAAAATAACGAACTAGTGGGAGATTCGTTGTGGAATACGGAACAATTTTTATTATCTTAGCCTGTGTTTTTGGTTTATTTATGGCCTGGGGTGTGGGCGCAAATGATGTGGCTAACGCCATGGCAACCTCGGTAGGCTCAAAAGCACTCACCATTAAACAAGCGATTATCATCGCGGCTATTTTTGAATTCCTAGGTGCCTACCTGGCCGGTGGCCAGGTTACCGCAACCATACGCAAAGGCATGATGGATACCAGCTTGCTAGCGGATAACCCCGAACTTCTGGTTTACGGCATGCTGTCATCGCTGCTTGCGGCGGGTATCTGGTTGCTGGTTGCAACGCGTGCAGGCTGGCCGGTTTCCACTACGCATTCTATTGTCGGCGCCATCGTTGGTTTTGCTGCGGTGGGTATTGGCATTGATGCGGTTAATTGGGGCAAGGTTGGTACCATTGCGATGAGCTGGGTGGTGTCGCCGGTGCTTGCTGGGGTAACTTCTTATGCGCTATTTCGTAGTGTGCAGCGTTTAATCTTTGATGCGGACAAGCCTTTTCAGGCGTCGAAAAAATATGTGCCCTATTATATCTTTTTAGTCGGTTTTATTATCGCGCTTGTCACTTTGTTCAAAGGTTTAAAACATGTTGGTCTGGAACTAACAACCATCGAAGCCTATGGCGCTGCCTTTATTATGGGTGTTATTTCCATGTTTGTCGGTAAATTCTTTATTAATAAGCTCAAGTTTGATCCAGATGCCGATCAAGATTATCACTTTACCAATGTAGAAAAAGTATTTGGTGTGTTGATGATGTTTACTGCATCGGCGATGGCTTTTGCTCACGGCTCTAATGATGTCGCGAATGCAGTTGGTCCGCTGGCGGCTGTGGTGAGTATTGTTCAAAGCGGTGGCCAGGTTGCGCAAGAATCAGCAATGCCGGCATGGATTTTATTGCTTGGTGGTTTTGGTATTGTTGCCGGGCTTGTTATG
Organism: Gammaproteobacteria bacterium; assembly: GCA_003232015.1. The sequence continues at coordinate 3,308 of QIKU01000218.1, read as the reverse complement.
TATGGTAAAAAAGTGATTGCCACGGTGGGTAGCAATATCACAGAATTAACCCCTAGCCGGGGCTTTGCAGCAACGTTAGCGGCAGCAACAGTAGTGGTGTTTGCATCTGGAACGGGGCTGCCTATTTCCACTACACATACGTTAGTGGGCGCAGTTCTTGGTGTGGGTATGGCGCGTGGCATTGCGGCTGTTAACATGAACGTGGTGAGAACTATCTTTATGTCGTGGATTATTACGCTGCCTGCCGGTGCTATCCTTTCTATTATGATCTTCTTTATGTTAAAAGGTATTTTTTCTTAAACGGAATAAACCAGACCATGACAGATATCTTCGACTTTGAGCCGCGTGTTGATAAATATGCTGTTATGGGCAACCCCATCAAGCACAGCAAAAGCCCACAAATTCATTCGTTATTTGCAGCACAAACACAACAATCCATTCATTACGCCGCTATACAGGTAGATACGGGTGGCTTTAAGCAGGCAGTGGGTAATTTTGCCGCGCATAAAGGCAAGGGCTTAAATATTACGGTACCGTTTAAAGAAGAAGCATGGGCCTTAGTGGATGAGCGTAGTACAAGAGCAGAGCGTGCCGGTGCGATTAATACGATTAAGTTTTTAAAGGGTGGCAAACTTTATGGCGACAATACCGATGGTGTTGGTCTGGTTAACGATTTAAAAAATAATTACAAAATAAAAATAGCAGGCAAGCATGTATTGTTAATGGGTGCAGGTGGTGCTGCCCGTGGTGTGTTAGCACCTTTATTAAATGAAAAACCTGCCAGTATCGTTGTTGTTAATCGCACACAAAGCAAAGCCAAAGAATTAGCCGAGCATTTTTCCGATTTAGGAAATATTACTGGTTGTGGTTATGATAATTTAGCCAGGGGTATTTCCGGTGGCCAGCAATTTAATATTATTATTAATGCAACCGCAGCAAGCCTGCATGGCGAGTTACCGCCCTTGCCAGATAAGTTGATAGCAGCAGAAGGTTGTTGTTATGACATGATGTATGGCCTGCAAACACCCTTTATGCTGTGGGCAGCACAACAAGGTGTAACAACAATCGCCGATGGTTTGGGTATGCTGGTTGAACAGGCGGCAGAATCTTTTTATATCTGGCGAGGTGTCAGACCGGATACAAATAAGGTTCTAGATATTTTAAGACAGGAAATTTCCGCGTAGACTTTATTTCTTTATCTGTATAGCCCAACATTTATTTTCTGGTTCCTCATCAAGACTTAAAAATTTTATTCCTCTCTCCTTGCACCATGCTTTTACATCATCACCGCAGGGCGGGTAACTGATAAGCAAATCAATTTCTGTTTCTGGCTGGATAGCTTCAACGGCTTTATTAATGGCGAGTAAGTAACCAGGGCAGGTTTGTCCGCGCACATCAACAATGGCTTTATTGCCTTTATACTGAATGCTGTTAGCCTGTATGCCTGTTGCTTTTGATTTATTAAAAAAACGCGACAGGAACATGGCTATTTATTAAGGCAGCGCTTTGGCAATATCTTTGGCAGCAAGATGAATCATATTACTAAAGGTAACCGGATCTTCGCTGGTGGTGTCATAAGCATAAGTAAGTTCCTGTGCGGCTTCCCAAACAATAATGCCTGTTGTGGCATCCCATATTTGTACGAACAGGCGTAGATTGGCGCTTTCGGTGTCGTAAACACTGAGTCCAAGTATACTCCAACGACCCTGCGCTTTGGCTTTGAAATGGCTAAGTTTAAGCTGGCAAATATAACGGCTATTTGTCAATGAACCTATTTTCTTTAAGGTGGACTTATTAAAAATACCAGTTTCATTATAATCTTCATACATTGTCTGGTATTCACCTTCCAGATCAGCCTGATTGATCATCCCTAGTGTTTTTGATAAGTCTGAAATTCTTAATTCAGGCCGCGCTTTTTTTAATGCGTGGCTAAAAGTCAGCGCCAGATATTGCTTGTCCTGTTCCATACCTGTAATTGTTGTGGGTGTGATAAAGGTCAGGCCTTGTTCTACTAACGGTACTTTTTCTAGCAGATGTACATTATGTTCAATGTTCGACCGAAACTGGGTTGAGCAGCCAAAGATAAAAAGGCTGGCAACGAGTAATGTGCTGTTTTTAATTAAGGATAGTTTAAACAATTGCATACGCTGTCCTATTATCTGGTAATAATGGAATAGTCTGGTTTATTACGTTTTGTTAAAGGGTTGCTGGTGCAAGACTTTGCGTGTTGATAATCAATAAAACGATACGGCTTATGTTCGTCTCGCCCAGCGGGGATCCCTAAGCGGGTTGTTTTAATAATTTTTTCAGGTTGATAAGCGATGTCATCAATATAGAATTCGCTCGAATCGAACGGCTGTTGATCCCACTGAGTTACTTTTAAGTGCAATGCGCGACAGATTAAAGTCTGCCCTGCACATAGCTTATTCAATGTGCGTGGCTGCCCATTCTTTTGTGGATTAAGTTGCTGCATGACCCTAAACCCCTCCTTAGAGGTTAGTTTATCGGCAAAGGGTATGCAAGACTTTAGCAAAACAGCATTACCATCGCCTTTTACGCTAACATTAAGGGAGTCGTGGCCGCGAGCATAGTACATATAAACAGTGCCGGGCGGCATAAACATGGCCATCCGTTTATTAGTTTTTCCTAATGATGAGTGGCTGCCCTTTTCACAGCGGTAGTAGGCTTCGGTTTCGATAATCTGCGCTGCCAGCCAGTGATTTTTGTACTTACGGCGTATTACTTTACCAAGTAAAGCGCGAGCAACCTGACACGCGTCATTATTATAGAAGTTATTTTTTAAAATCATTCATCTATAAGATCCTGAATTTTTTGAATAATATCGTGGTCAAACCAGTCAAGCCCCCCATAGATGGCGTAACGAATGCGGCCTTGCTTGCCAATAATAAAGCTGGTGGGGAAAGCAAATATATTCCATTGTTTTAAGGCCCTGCCATCGATATCAAGCAAAATATCAAATTTTACAGCAACTTTTGTTTTTAAAAAAGTATCTATCGTTTGTTGATCTTCTGCCATATTAACAGCCAGAATTTTAAATTTATTTTTTGTTTGCGGTTTCTTATTAAAGTAATCTTCCAGCCGCTGCATGGATGGCATTTCATGTACACAGGGCGGGCACCAGCTTGCCCAGAAATTAATCAGCACAACCTTGTCTTTGTCATCGGCTAAATCATGGCTGTTGCCGCTAAGGAGTTTAAGCTTTAAGGGGGGCGGTACAGGCTCCCCCTTATACGGCGACAAGCTACGTTGTTGCTTAACGGACGTAACAAGCTGGTTATCCGTATAGC
>QIKU01000004.1 GCA_003232015.1 Gammaproteobacteria bacterium | reverse complement strand
GCATAAAAGAACGGCTGGTTAAAAATGATGACGCCAGCACCTCTATATTAATAGAGTCTTTCGGTTTTAAACACGGAGCACCCATTAATGCTGACTTTGTTTTTGACGTGCGCTGTTTAAGTAACCCGCACTGGATGCCCGAATTACGGCCGCAAACAGGAAAAGACCAGGCCGTTGTCAACTTTCTGGAATCAAGTGATGACGTTAAATCAATGTATCATGATATATTGCAGTTTCTTGAAAAGTGGATACCAAAATTTATTGCCGAAAACCGCAGTTATATGAGTATTGCCATTGGCTGCACTGGCGGGCAACATCGTTCCGTCTATTTAACTGAAAAAATCGCCGCCACACTTAAAAAACATTACCCCAATATCTTGGTTCGACACAGAGAATTAGAGTAATATACAAAGAACGACAATATTGAGAAAAAGCATGAGTGTCAGCGTCCTCATTATTACCCATGATCATATTGGCCAGGTGATTCTGGATACCGCAATAAAAATTATTGGCTCCTGCCCAATGCAGATACATACTGTCAGCATTGAAATGGACTGCGATTACAAAAAAAAACTATCCGAAATAACTTCCATTACCAGTAAATTTAATAACAATGATGGTTTATTGATATTAACCGATCTTTATGGCGCCACCCCCAGTAACATTGCAACATCTATTGATATTGAAAACAGCATTATCGTAGCGGGCTTAAACCTTCCTATGCTAATTCGTATTATGAACTACCATACCCTGCCACTTTATGAGCTTGGTGATAAAGCCACCGGCGGTGGTAAAGACGGTGTACTAATCTACAACACAAATAAGTATAATAAAAATGCAACACTCAAAGATTAAAATAACAAATAAACTCGGCCTGCACGCCCGTGCTGCAGCAAAATTTGTAACCCTTGCCAGCCAGTACCAAAGTGAAATATTTCTTGAACATCATGAGAAAAAAGTAAACGGTAAAAGTATTATGGGCGTTATGATGCTGGCCGCATCAAATGGTACCGAACTCACATTGATTGCAGATGGGCCAGACGAACAACAAGCCAGTGATGCAATAATAAAACTAGTGAATAATCGCTTCGATGAAGCAACCTAAGAACCAATTATATATCAGCAACGATTTTTTGCACGCCACAGGCAGGCAGAAAAATCAGATAATACTGAGTAGCACACTATGACATTATGCTTACAGGGAACAAGAATTACCTCTGGCGTTGCTGTTGGCCCGGTGCACATAATAAGACAACACGATTTTGAGGTTACTGAATACAGCATTCACAAAAACTTTCTTCAGGAAGAAGTAAGTCGTTATAAAAAAGCACACAACAATGCAAAAAACCATCTCGACTCCGTACTCAATAATATTCCGCAATCAACACCGTCTGAAATTACCGCTTTCATCCACTCTCATCTGTTAATGCTTGATGATGAAATGTTATCAGATGCACCTGTTGAAATCATATTAAAGCAACAATGCAATGCAGAATGGGCTTTAAAAATTCAACGCGACAGTATTGTGAATATTTTTGATGCCATGGAAGATGAATATCTACGTACCCGCCGTGATGATGTTGATCATGTGGTAAAAACCATTATGCAAAACTTGCTGAGTGGAGCCGTCCACCATGGTGTACACCATTCACAGGAACAGCGCTTTAGCGGCCATGTTATTGTTGCCGATGATATTTCACCATCAGAACTTGTCTTAATGCAGCATCAGGGGATTGCAGCGTTTGTTACTCAAACAGGTGGCCCCACATCACACACCGCTATCATTGCGCGTAGTTTAAACATTCCCGCCATTGCCGGTATACATAATATACATACCCTGTTGAATGAAACTGAAACAATTATTGTTGATGGCCGTTTCGGCCTGGTTTTAACAAATATCGATGATGAAGCTTTACACCATTATCATCGTTTACGCCGCGAACAACAAATACAGCTAACACGCTATAAAGAGTTTCCTAATCTACCAGCAATAACCGATGATGGTATCGAAATTAAAATTAGCGCCAACATTGAGCTAGCCGAAGAAATTTCGCTTATGCATGAAATGGGTGCCAATGGCATTGGTTTATACCGCACTGAATATTTATTTATGAACCGCTCTACTACACCATCTGAAGAAGAACAATTTCAGGCCTATGCCGATGTACTGTTGCAATTAAAGGATAAACCATTAACCATTCGCACTTTGGATTTGGGTTCAGACAAACAAGTTGACAGTGGCAAACAACCCTCACATACAATTACTAATCCAGCGATGGGTTTACGTGCTATTCGGCTGTGCCTAAATGATCTGTCGCTGTTTATTCCCCAGCTGCGTGCAATCCTTCGTGTTTCGGCACTGGGGTCAGTGAAAATGATGATTCCCATGCTTTCCAACATGAATGAATTACAACAAGTGCTGCGCCTTATTAAAACCACACAAGCGACATTACAAAAAGAGTCCATCGAATTTGATCCCGATATGCCTATCGGTGGGATGATCGAAGTGCCGGCAGCGGCTATCTGCGCTGAAATGTTTGCCGCTGAACTTGATTTTCTGTCTATTGGTACCAACGATTTAATCCAGTATACCCTTGCAATTGATCGAATCGATGATGAGGTAAACTACCTGTATGACCCGCTGCACCCAGCGGTTTTAAAACTCATTGCACAAACAATCTCAGCCGGCCAGCAGGCTGGTATTCCGGTAACAATGTGCGGTGAAATGGCGGGCGATCCACGTTACACTAAATTACTGCTTGGTCTGGGCTTGCAGGAGTTCAGCATGCACCCTAACTCTCATCCTCCTATCAAGAAAATTATTCCACTGTGTAATACCCGAAAATTACGTCGCCAGGTTAAGCGCTTGCTCAAAAGTAATAATTACACTGAGTTCATAAATCAAATCGAAAAATTACTCTGTTAGCCCGACCCAGAAAATTTTTTTTATTTTATAGCCGCTGCCTGTTACACTGATGCTACTCTTAAGCCTAAATCCAGAAAGTGCGGTCTCATCATGGCAAATGCAATAGAAGAACAAGATTTACTCCATACCATTTCTGAATGTATTGAGAATAATGACTGTAAGAAAATAGACCAGCTTCTAAAAGATCTTCATCCTGCTGAAATTGCGCATGTTATAGAAACCCTGTCTGGCAAAGAACGCGAGAAAATATGGCAACGCGTACCAACGGAATATGAAGGTGAAATTCTTGTTAACCTTAATGAAACAGTGCGTAGCCATTTCATTAAAACAATGGAACCCTCGGCCTTACTCGCGGCTACTGAATCTCTGGAAACCGATGACCTTGCTGACATTTTGTCAGAGATCCCACCCGCAGTAAGTCAGGAACTGCTGCTGAGCATGGAACAACAGGATCGAGACAGGCTAAAATCTGTTTTGTCTTATGCCAATGACACGGCTGGCGGTTTAATGGACTTAAACACCATTATTATCCGAGCCGACACATCACTCGAAGTTGTACAACGATATTTAAGATTTAAAGGTGAATTGCCCGAAGGAACCGATACACTTTATGTTGTTGACCGGGAAAATAAATATCTGGGACTGTTACCACTCACAACCTTAGTAACAAATGACCCTAACCTGCTCGTTGCCGACACAATGGATGCGGGCGTTGAAGCTATTAATGCCAATAGCTCCGTGCGCGATGTTGTTAATATCTTCGAACACCGTGACTTAATTACCGCCCCCGTTATTGATAACGATAACAAACTATTGGGGCGAATTACTATCGATGACGTTGTTGATGAAATTCGAGACGAAGCCGAGCACTCGGTGATGAGCATGGCCGGCCTTAATGAAGAAGATGATATGTTTGCCCCCGCACTGGTCAGCACTAAACGCCGAACAATCTGGCTCGGCGTTAATTTACTTACCGCGCTTTTGGCTTCCATTGTTATTAGCCAGTTTGAAGCAACCATTGAAAAACTGGTTGCACTCGCTATTTTAATGCCGATTGTTGCCAGCATGGGCGGTATTGCTGGCAGCCAGACATTGACACTGGTAATACGGGGTATGGCATTGGGTCGCATCGGCAAATCAAACGCCCGGCGACTTATGCAAAAAGAACTCCTGGTTGGCGTGTTTAATGGGCTAATCTGGGCCATTATTATTGCCATTGTTGCTGGCGTCTGGTTCAACAGTCTGCAGATCAGTTACATTATTGGCAGCGCTATTATTATTAACTTGTTTGTTGCCGCACTAGCCGGTGCAAGCATCCCTTTAATCCTGGACAGGATGGGTATTGACCCTGCACTGGCAGGTACGGTAATCCTGACAACGGTAACCGATGTTATTGGTTTCATGGCTTTTCTGGGCCTGGCAACATTAGTTATTTTATAACGAGAATTTTATGGCACGAAAAAAAAATAATCATGAAACAGATGTCGAAATGGATAATGATGGAATTATCAGTAAATCGCAATTAAAGCGTGAAGCCCAGGCACTCACTGATCTTGGCTCAAAGCTACTCACGCTGTCAGCTGAAAAACTCAATAGTTTTAACCTACCCGACAATTTACTTGAAGCCCTGAAAGCAGCTAAAAATATAAAAAAACATGGGGCTTTAAAAAGACAAAAACTTTATATAGGCAAATTATTACGCGGGCTGGATGCAAAACCCATTGAAGCACAATACGAGATACTTCAAAGTCCACATAAAGAAGATGTAAAACAATTCCATGATGTAGAAAACTGGCGGGATTCTATCATTGAAGATTCAGATAATATCAATGCCTTTCTTGCAAAATTCCCAATGGCACAGCGCCAGTCATTAATAAAAATGCAGCGGGATTCAGTGAATATGAATCTTCAAATAGCAACACGCGCAAAACGTAAACTCTTTCTTTATATTAAAGAACTTGTATTTACCCATGCAGAACAGAACGATCAGGATGATTTTTTATAACATTCCAGTTTTCGGTGCTTTAAGACCGGAAACTGCTTACGCGTTAAATTAATTTTATCCTGATCCAGATCTGCGATCACAAAACCAGAACCGCGTGCCAGTCGGTCTTTTACTTCACCCCAGGGATCCACAATCATACTGTCACCATGTGTTTCACGGCCATTCGCATGATAACCACCTTGCGCAGAAGCAATAATATAACTTAAATTTTCAATCGCACGAGCACGAACTAATGACTCCCAGTGTGCTTTACCGGTAATTGCCGTAAAAGCAGATGGCAATACAATAAGGTCAACCCCTTTATCCACCATCCGACGAAACATTTCAGGAAAACGTAAATCATAACAAACAGCAAAGCCCATACGCCCAAACGGTGTATCCTGTACAACAATGTCTGTACCCGCATCAATCACTTCAGACTCAAAATAATTTTCGCCATCGTCCAGCGCCACATCAAATAAATGAATTTTGTCATAACGTGTCACTATTTCCCCTTCGGGATTCATCAATAAACATGCAGCCCGAATGCGCTGCTCATCATTACTGACAATTGGAATCGTTCCGGCAACAATCCATACCTTATGTTTACGACACATTTTTTTTATAAAATCCTGAATCGGCCCCTCGTTCTGCTGTTCTTTTATTTTTAATACATCCGTTTCATTCATTCCCATAAAAGAAAAATTTTCGGGTAATACAATAAGATCAGCGCCAGCATCAGCTGCATAACTTATCCAGCGCCCCGCTTCATTCAGGTTAGCTGAAACATTAGGGCCAGAGGCCATTTGAATTGCAGCAATACGTTTCATTATTTTTTCCCGTTACGATTAGTATACAATTTTATTGATGCTCAGTTCAATTTCCTGCTCATTCAAACTACCTGGCTGAAGCTCAATAGAGCTTGAGGCCAGGCCTAAAGAAACTAACCAACCATTTAACTCCGAAGCCCACAACATGCCTACTTCACCACCGGGATAACGTATATGCAATACATAGTCGCTTTTATCTGCTAATTTTTTCATTACATAGTGAATAGCCGACATACCTAAAACAGATTCTGCCGTTCTTGGTACCGACCATTGTTGCTGTGTTAATACAAAATGAACCGGCTTGTCTTTTACCGCTGCCAGTGTGAGTCCAACAGGCAAGAGCATAAATAGCAGCACTAGTATCTGATACCGTTTAAATTGTCTAAAAATCTTCATCGCTCTCATCAGTGGCTGCTTTATTTTTAGCAGGCTTGCCTTCATTTTTATCTATTCGTTGTATTTCCGGGTTTGTCCAACTGCCAGTTAAATGGTAAATACGTTTTGACGACTCATCAATCCCCGCACCAAATAATTTTTTAAAGAAATAAACAACCGCACCCACCTGCGGGCCAAAAATAGCACCACTCGTTAAAGGAAGTGTTCCACTTACATTAGGTACAACCGTGACATAATGATCGAAATCTCGCACAACAATACCGGTACGCCCGGTTACAAGCACATAAGCAGCGGGACCAGTAATACTGACATCATCCGTAACAGCATTACCATCACTAATGTTATAATTGCCCACTATTCGATCAAAGTTAAAACCACTTTTAAATGCATCACCACTAAAAATCATTCCAGGTAAAGACTCAATACTCAGTAAACCTAACATTCGTCCCGCACCAGGATCTACTTTTGTAAACACACCATTAGTAATGTCCATAGTAACAACGCCATTTAAGATTCCCCAGTCAAAATCACCAAAGCCACCGTTCCAGTTAAAGTCACCAGAAAAGTTTGCCTTACCATTTTCAATAATTGAGTTAAACCCCAAACTTGTTAATAACTCCCCGAAATTATCCGATGTCAGTGTCATAGTCACATCAGTAGATTGTTTGTTCGGGCGATAGTGCCAGTAAGCCTGACCTTCAACATCAACATGCGGAGAAGTAATGGTAAATTTATCCAGGCTTAAACCATCCTTCTTACGACTTGTTTTAAAATAAGCTTTACCATACTGAAAAGTATCATATTCCAGTTGCCCGACTTCGCCTTCAAATACAGGTAATTTACGCGGGTCAGAAGGTTCACGCGGTTTCTGATTTTTTGCTTTCAGCAGATGCAAAATATCCATATCGACTTTGACAGGAACACCAAGAAAACTGTCTTTATTGTCCTTACTAGTAGGCTCCAGTGCATCCAGCCAGTCACCCATAGAGAAATCCCACAAACTTCCTGTTAATAATAATATTTCATTATCAGGAATAGTTGCTCTTTTTGTCTTAAACCGAAACTCTCCCCGGCGTAATCTTGCACTGGTATCACTTAAATCAATATCCATTGCATACGACATGGCTTCGCCATACACCAAATGTAATAACATTGTGTCAGTTGAAATATTTTCAATCGTCATATAAGTTGGCACAACCTTTTTTGCAGGCTTATTCATTGGTGTTGGTAAGTTAATCGCAATATTTTTCATATTGGTTGTTAATTGCAGAAAAGGGTTTTTCACCACACCATCCTGTTTATGCTGTAGTGTAAAAACGCCCTGCCAGTCTGTTCGACCTGTTACTTTATCATACCCCGGTATTTCAAAGCGCCGCATTGTCTTGCCTATATCAATATTACCCTGCATAACCAGGCGAATGGGGTTGCCACCAAACTCATGCCGGGTAAAAACATCAACAACAGACTGCCCTCCCATAATGTTTGCTTTTATACCAGATGCTGTCGCCGAGTTCCGGGTTAAATCAATCTCGCCGCTTATGTTCTTTGCATAAAGTTTATTATTAGAACGTGAAACATCGACCCCCAGCAAGAAAGCCTTTGCTTTAATATTAAGCGGGTATAATTTTTCAACTTCATCCGATAAAGGGATATCTAGTAGCATATCAACATTAATTTTTCCGGAGAATTTAGAACTCTTAACAAAATCACGCGCCTCCTTCAAAAAAGTAGTTGAAGAATATTGTGCAATATCATCCAGGTTGCTTTTTATCTGTGCTTTTGCTTTAAGTAATGGTTGTAAATAATCGTCAACACTTACCTTGAAATTATTGGCATAACTACTTAGTAATTCAATGTGCTTAACGTTAAGTTCGATTCCCTGACCAGTAAAAACAACATCTGCTTCACCCCGGCGCAAATTAGGCCAGCCCGGCTTATAATTTATTTCTACACCTTTCGCTGCAAAATAGCCTTTAAAAACACCCTGATAATTGGCATAAGGGAATTCATCCAGGCGACCATGTAAAATAATTTCACCATTGTCAATTTCACCTGCAAGAAAAGCAGATTCCATCCAGTCCTTAAAATCACCCGTCATAATAGCCCTGGGCAAATATTTAAAAACTGCATTAGCGTTGGCTCTGTCAATCTTTGCTTGCAATTCAATATAAGGTGAAGTGCCATGATCAGAAATATTCAGGTTGAAACTTATTTCCCCAGAAACATCTGTATTACTTGCTTTAATTTTTTCGCTGGAAAAAATCCATCCGGCTTTGTTTCTAACCCACTCTATGTTGCCGGTTAAATTATCAATGTGAACTGGTTTTAGTAAAATATCAGTATAGGATAACTCTGCACTTTTTGTATTAATTTTAAGCAGCCCCGATTCTTTATTGCTAAAGAACTCACCCGACACACCCCGCAAGCCAGGTATATTTTCAATGCTGTTAAGAGAAAGGTTGTTGACTTTGGCTGAAATGGAATATTCTTTTACTTCATTTTCCTGAGTAACTAAGTGGTAATGAATGTTCTGAACTTCACCCGAAGGTGAAGCATTGTTCAAATATTTAAATACCGCATCATCAATGTAGCCACTTTTCAATAATAAATCGCGAATGTCCTCAACCCGGAAATATTTAATATCCGTTTCGATTGTTTCAGTTTTTGTTTCTGCTACATATTTTCGTGCAATTTTAACTTCTGTTTCAGGCCATTCCCCTTTATCAGAAATAAATCTCAGTTTTTCAATGGATAAGTCCCAATCATCAAGATCCTTATTCCATGTTATCAGTCCACCCAGTAATTTAACATTTGCACTGGCATTGGTTTTTAACCTTTTTAAAACAACATCATTTGCAGTCACGTCGGCCGAAATCTGATTAAGCTCTCCGGCAACCCAATCACCCCACAACTCAAAGTCTAGCTGCCCCTGCTCCACTATCACATCCATGATAACCGGTTTAAAGCCCCATTCACTGGCATTGATATTTTTACCCTTAGCATAAAACTTACCAACCCATTTAACAGGATCCAACATGTCGCCATAAACATCCAGCGCCAGCTCTAGTTTTTTAGGCTTACTTTTATCCTGTTGCGATAAAATAAACTCGCCGTTAAACTGATGTCGGTTGCGATTATTTTTAAGTTTAAGGGTTACATTTTTAAAATGAGCAGGTTCGGTAAGACGCTTTTTGTCATGCCATATAATACTGCTATTCTGAATAACCAGACTGCTCCGGTTAAACAGCCATTCAGATAATTCATTGTTACTGGATTCTTGATCAGAAAAAGCACCACCAATATCGGCTACATCAACATCCTGCACCAAAATTTTTCCGTCTTTCTTTCTTGTTATCGCAAGCTCAACACCATCAATTGTATAAATGCTGGGGGTAATTTTAGCTTCTTTTATTGACCGCCATAAGGAAAAACCAATTTTTATTTTTGATATTTCCAGTATTTCCCGGTCATTTTTTTTGCTCATCAACTTTACATCATGAAAAACAATAACCGGTGTAACCCCTGACATAAAGGCATCCATGTCACCTATTTTTACTGGCCGTTCAATCACTTTGGCTAGTTGCTGCTCAACATAAGAACGATAACTATGTACATCAGGTAAAAATACCCGTGCAGCCGAAAGCCCTATTGCAAGTAATATTATCGTTGCAATAAGTGAATAAAGAATAAAATTTCGAATTTTATTTAACATTAAACTCTAATGGAAATACCACTATGCATTAAGAAACCAAACCATACTGGAATCACATCGGCACAACATCAAACTGCTCTTGTGCATATTCTGTTTCAACCTGGAAACGAATCGACTTACCTATAAATTCTTCCAGCTCGGCAACACCACTTGATTCATCATCCAGTAGATTATCGACCACCGCCTCGGCAGCCAGAACTAAATAGTTTTTCGCGTCAAACTGACGGGACTCGCGTAAAATCTCACGAAAGATTTCATAACTAACCGTTTCAACCGTCATAATTGAACCACGCCCCTGACAGGTCGGACAGGTTTCACATAAAATATGCTCTAGACTTTCGCGGGTTCGCTTTCGCGTCATTTGCACCAGACCTAAAGATGAAACCTCGCTAATATTAGTTTTTTCCGGATCTTTGTTGAGCATTTTTTCCAGACCACGCAGCACCTGCCGTTTATGTTCATCGTCCACCATATCTATAAAGTCGATAATAATAATACCGCCGAGGTTTCTAAGGCGAACCTGACGACAAATAGCCTGAGTGGCTTCCAGATTAGTTTTAAAAATGGTTTCTTCAAGATTGCGATGGCCAACAAAGGCACCGGTATTCACATCGACGGTTGTCATCGCTTCAGTTTGATCGATAATTAAATAGCCACCGGACTTTAGCTGTACTTTAGGTTCAAGTGACTTGCGAATTTCATCGTCCACACCGTATAAATCAAAAATAGGGCGTTCACCGGGATAATATTCAATGCAGTTAGCAACTTCAGGTATAAATTTTTTCGAAAATTTTTCAACCCGTTTAAAGGTTTCACGGGAATCGATGCGTATTTTTTGTATATCGGTTCCACCAAGGTCACGCATCGTTCGCATGACTAAAGGTAAATCTTCGTGTAATAAATTAATCACTTTCTTTGAGGATGTTTGTGTTGATTTAACTTTAACCGCTGCCCATAATTTTTCCAGAAAAACAATATCCTTACAAATATCTTCTTCACTAATCCCTTCGGCAACCGTTCGAACAATATAACCATTTTTATATTCAGAGTGCTCGGCATTATGTTTACTGATAATGTCTTTTAAGCGCTGGCGTTCTTCATCTGAATCGATCTTTTGCGATATACCAATATGTTCGGTGTTTGAAATTAACACCAGATAGCGTGATGGAATTGAAATATTAGTTGTTAGTCGGGCACCTTTTGTTCCAATCGGATCTTTAACGACCTGAACAATAACCTGCTGTCCTTCTGCCAGTAAATCGGCAATGTCGGCAACACCTTCAGTTGGCTTTTCGTCATCCTTATTTTTAATGAGTCGTTGATAATTGTCGGCAATATCTGATGCATGCAAAAAAGCGGTTCGCTCTAAACCAATATCGATAAAAGCCGCCTGCATGCCGGGCAAAACTCGTGAAACTTTACCACTGTAAATATTGCCCACTAAGCCACGCCGCCGAGCACGCTCAATATGCACTTCCTGTAACATGCCATTTTCGACGTAAGCTATCCGCGTTTCCTGCGGTGTCACGTTAATTAATAATTCTTCACTCATTTGCACCGCTTCTTTAAATTTTTTATTGTGCCGATAAAACATCCACACCCGATTGTGCTAATAAACAAGCTGTTTCATGCAAAGGTAAACCCATTACCCCTGAATAGCTGCCCTGTAAATTTTCAATAAATATTGCTGCCAGGCCTTGTACCGCATAACTTCCGGCTTTATCGACACCTTCGTTTGTGGCGATATAGCCTTTAATTTCCTGTGTGCTTAAGCGCTTAAATGTTACTAACGTACGCGAAGTTAGCATTAAAATACGCGAACCATAAACAGCAACCCCAGTGTATACCTCATGGGTTTTTGCCGAAAGCTGGCTGAGTATCAACTCGGCATGTTCTGCAGATTCAGGCTTACCCAGTATTTTACCATCGCAAACTACCGCTGTATCCGCCCCTATTACTAGCCCTATTGTGGCGCGTTTTTCCGTTGATTGCCAATTACTTAACCCTGTTTTGTTCGCTTCTAAATAATTTTTTTCAAGCAGCGCGACACCGGCCTGTGCCTTATCAATGGCAACACGCTGCACATAATCAGGCGGGGCTTCATCAGGTTGGCGTTCCTCTGGCACTAAAACATCGAGCACATCAAATCGGACACCGATTTGTGCTAATAATTCACGGCGGCGCGGAGATTGGGAGGCAAGATAAACCGGAAGCTGCTTCATGCAAATGTCTTTATTTATGATAGGGATGATTTTTGATAACCATCAAAGCACGATAAAGCTGCTCGGCAAGAACAATTCGAACCAGAGGGTGCGGTAAGGTTAGATTGGATAGAGACCATTTTTCCTGCGCCTTATCCAGACAGGCCTGCGTCATGCCATCGGGGCCTCCGACAAGCAAGGCAACGTCTTTACCCGATTGCATCCAGTCCTGCATTTTGTTTGACAAAACCTCGGTCGACCAGTTTCGCCCGGTGACTTCCAGGGCAATAATCTGTGCGTTGTCAGGTATGGCGGCAAGAATACTTTTTTCTTCCTGCTGCATGGCCTGCTTGATATTTTTAGACTTTGCGCGCTGGCCTAAAGGCAATTCAGCAAATTTAACCTGACATTCTTTTGGCATGCGGCGTACATATTCATCAACGCCTTGCACCACCCAGGAAGGCATTTTGGTTCCAATGGCGAGAATATGGATGATCATTTTCTAACCACAATGGAGAGCCTGCCCCACAAAGTGCTTTGGGTACACGAAGTGCACAACGGAAAATCAAAAATCATTTAAAATACAAGATTATTCAGAAGCGGCTTCTGCCTCTGGACTATCTTCATCCCAAAGTTTTTCCAAATTATAAAAATCACGAATATCGGGTGTCATGATATGCACTACCACATCACCAAGATCGATTAAAATCCAGTCAGCCGATTGCTCACCTTCAACACCAATCGGTCGGATACCCTTTTCTTTCGTCTCTTTTAAGACATTATTTGATAATGATTTTACCTGTCGAGTAGTATTACCCGTTGCGATAACCATAATATCGGTTACGCTGGAACGTCCAGTGACATCAAGCACTCTAACATCAATGGCTTTAATGTCTTCCAGCGCATCAACGGTTAAATCACAAAGCTGTTTACTATTCATATTTAAAACTAACCTGCATATATTTTCTGCTGTTGAATCACATGATTCACAGCGGGTGGAACAAACTCTTCAATGGATTTTTCGTATTTTACACTTTGACGTATATCCGTTGCAGAAATATTAAGTTGAGTAACCGGCATAAACAAAATAGCACCCCGTTGTTTTTCAACAAAGGCATTAACAGAATTGACCTGCCGCTGCTTAACCTCATTGAATAAATCAACTGGCAACTGCGCCAAATTTAATTCAAACCCTGGCCGGTAAGTCACCGCACAATTTGCCAGTTCAAAAATTCGCTGCCACTGATGCCACTGATTTAAACCCAAAAAAGCATCCATCCCAATAATTAAACAAAAGCTTTTTCCGTTTAACTCATCATGGAGACTTTGCAAGGTGTCCACCATATAGGAAACACCCTGACGGTTTAATTCACGTTCATCCAGTACACAATTTTCGTGTCCATCAATAGCGGCATGCAGCATATCAAGCCGCTGCTCAACTGTTGCAATTGGTGTAGTACGATGTGCAGGAATGGAACACGGTATAAAACGAAGCTCTTCTAAACCCAGGCTCTGTTTCACATCCAGCGCCGGTTTGATGTGCCCATAATGAACCGGATCAAACGTGCCGCCAAAAATCCCTATCATTTGCGAATATGGCCATCGCCTAACACAATGTATTTTTGTGATGTTAAACCTTCAAGCCCCACCGGGCCGCGTACATGTATTTTGTCGGTACTGATGCCAATTTCTGCGCCCAGACCATATTCAAAGCCATCGGCAAAACGGGTCGATGTATTCACCATCACCGAGCTTGAATCTACTTCAGCTAAAAAGCGCCGTGCCTTGCTGTAATCTTCGGTGACAATCGATTCGGTATGCCCTGAACTGTGCTGATGACAATGTTCAATAGCCTGATCCAGCCCATCAACAATGCGTATCGAAAGAATCGGGGCAAGGTATTCTTCATCCCAGTCCGCATCGGTTGCAGCAATCGCATTTGAAACAATCTTTTGTGTTTTTTCACAGCCACGTAACTCAACACCTTCTTTGCTATACATTTTACAAAGTGTTGGCAATATAGATTCTGCAATAGCGACATCAACCAGTAAAGTTTCCATGGTATTGCAGGTGCCGTAACGCTGCGTTTTGGAATTAAAGGCCACCGCAAGGGCTTTATCCATATCGGCTTTGCCGTCAATATAAACATGGCAAACGCCGTGTAAGTGTTTAATAACTGGCACCGTCGCTTCTGCACTGACCCGTTCGATTAACCCTTTACCACCACGAGGTACAATAACATCGACATATTTTGGCATGGTAATGAGTTTACCGACTGCTTCACGATCCGTTGTTTCTATCACCTGAATACAGTCAACCGATAAGCCTGCTTCTTTTAAGCCTGTTTGAATACACTGGGCAATGGCCTGATTGGAATGTGTCGCTTCAGAACCACCCCGCAAAATAGCGGCATTACCTGATTTTAAACACAGCGCTGCCGCATCTGCGGTTACATTTGGGCGTGACTCGTAAATAATGCCAATAACACCGAGTGGCACGCGCATTTTACCCACTTGAATACCCGACTCGCGGTAGCTTAAATCAGTAATTTCACCCACCGGATCAGCCAATGCCACAATTTGGCGGATACCTTCGGCCATGCCACTGATACGCTCAGGATTCAATGCCAAACGATCAAGCAGGGCTTCATCCAGGCCGCTCTTTTTACCTGCGTCTAAATCTTTTTTATTGGCAGTAAGCAAAGCGGCTTGCTGTGACTCAACGGCCGCGGCCATTGCCAGTAAGGCTTTATTTTTGACGCCACTGGTCGTGCCCGCTAACTTACGTGAAGCGGCACGCGCCTGTTCGCCGAGTTGTTGCATGTATGTTTGAATGTTCACTTTCGCATCCATTAGCTAAACCTGTCTAAAATGAAAAAGGAGAATGACTTAAATACCGGTTAATAAAAGCGCCGACTAAACCGGGTACGAATACGCGGCTTGTTTTGGTCGTTGCGCAGGCATTAAGGGGCTTCCCGCTACCTTAAGTACTAATTGTATCAACTCATGCCAGATATTTCCTGCTTTAAGACCTTTATTCATCTTATCGAGTTCACTTAATTGCCACAAAAAGAGCTGCCACTGGCGCACTTTATGCCGGGACAAGGCAGATTTGACACAATTCTGGCGTTTTTGCCAGACATGAAAAGAGCGGATAACCTGCTCCAGACTCTGCTCGTTCATTGCCAGCGACATGGAGACCAGAGTGCGAATTTCACGCGTTAAAGCCCAGACAATAATTACCGGCTCCACCCCTTCGCCCTGCAGGCCGTCCAGAATTTTTACTGACTGGCTTGCCTCACCATTTAAACAAGTGTCGACCAACTGGAAAACATTGTAACGGGAACTGTCGGCAACCAGATCACGTACCGCATCACTATCCACTTCCCCTTCACCGTTCAGTAAAAATAATTTTTCCAGTGCCTGCTCGGCAGCCAGTAAATTGCCTTCAACTCGGTCGCACAAAAGAGCCAGAGCATCGGGCGTTGGCTGCATTTTGAGTGTCGCCATCCGTTGCGTTACCCAGCCAGGTAACTGTGTTTTATCAATCGGCCAAACTTGTATACAAACACCTTTAGCATCAATCGCCTTAAACCACTTAGACTTGAGTTGTGGTTTGTCCAGTTTACCGCTAACGATCAGCAACATCACATCATCAGGGCAGCCGGCCATAAAAGCAACAATAGCCTTACTGCCTTTGTCTCCCGGCTTTGTTTGTGGCATACGTAATTCAATTAAGCGCTTATCACCAAACAACGACATACTCTGACTTTCCGCCAGCAGTAAACCCCAGTCAAATTGTTTATCAACATCCAGTACAACCCGCTCAGTAAAACCATCGTTACTTGCAGCTTGTCTTATTGCCTTTACCGCTTCTTCTTTTTGCAAGGGTTCATCACCTGCCACATAGTAAACATTCATTACCTGCTGGCGAAGATGATTTGAAAGTTGTTGTAAGGTGATATTCATTACTGTTATTTAATGCTGCTATCTTTAACCGGCTTTGCCGTTTGAGATGCCTTTTCAGCTGCTGGCTTTAAACTCAAGTCTTGCCTTAATTTAATACCAATGCGTCGCATTGACTGACGAACAGCCAATGAAATCATTTGTGACTTGATCGTTAATTCTTCATCACTCTTGGCCAGTGCCTGAGATGCATCATAAATATAATTACGATTCAGATTAATGGCACGCTCAGCAACCAGCAGTTTCCCTTTTGAGTTTTGCACCCGCATGGAAAAGCTGTAGGCCAGCTCATATTCATTGGCCGTACCCGAAGCACCAACGGATAAGACCCGGCGGGTAAATTTATTTTTCAATACAATAAAATGCACCGTATCAACATCGGCAGCACTTACAACTTTAGCACCAGATACTTCCAGTTGTTGCTTAATCGCCAGCCCCACTTCACTGTATTGTGCTACGCCATCAACAACAGCATATTTGATTGTTGCCGGTAAATTGCTGGCACCACGCAAGCGAAACCCGCAAGCTGATAGTAAACTCAACGTCAGTATTAACAGTACTATTTGGCTCAGTCTTTTTTTCATTAAGGTTTAACCACAATATTAACCAGCCGCTTCGGCACAACAATCACCTTTAACACTTTCATCCCTTCAATAAAGCGCTGCACGTTTTCGTCTTTAAATGCTTGCTGTTCAATATCGTCTTTTGTTGCATCAGTTGCCACCATTATTTTAGCGCGCAACTTACCATTCACCTGAATAATCATTTGAATTTCATCCTGCACCAGCGCACCAGCATCGTGTTGAGGCCAGGCATGGTTAACAATATTTTCATCATGCCCCAGTGCCTGCCAGAGTTCATGCGTAACATGCGGGATAATCGGCGATAATACCAGTACCATTAACTCCAGACTTTCCTGCATAACGGCAAGGCCTTGCTCACTGTTATCATTAAATTTGCTAACACTGTTCATTAATTCCATAACAGCGGCAATGGCGGTATTAAAGGTATAACGCCGGCCAATATCATCCGTTACTTTCGCCACCGCTTTATGCACTTTCGTTCGCAGCTCGCGCTGTTCACTGTTAAGCCCATCGATATTCAGACTAACCAGTGTATTTGATTCTAATGTTTGGCAATGTTTTACAACCACATTCCAGACACGTTTAATAAAACGGTAAGCGCCTTCTACACCTGCATCCGACCATTCCAATGACTGTTCCGGTGGTGCAGCAAACATCATAAACAGGCGAGCGGTATCGGCACCGTATTTTTCGATTAGCGCTTGCGGATCGACGGTATTGCCTTTGGACTTGGACATTTTACTGCCGTCTTTTAAAACCATGCCCTGGGTTAAGAGATTTTTAAACGGCTCATCGTTTTGGATAAGCCCTGCATCGCGCATTAATTTATTAAAGAAACGCGCATACAGTAAATGTAAAATCGCGTGTTCAATACCACCCACATATTGATCCACAGGCAACCAGTAATTAGCACGCTCATCCACCATGGCGGTATCTGAATCTGCAGAGCAATAACGTGCGTAATACCAGGACGATTCCATAAAAGTATCGAAAGTATCGGTTTCGCGTATCGCGGCCTTGCCACATTGGGGGCAAGTGGTTTCATAAAACTCAGGCATTTTTTTAATTGGCGAGCCCACACCTTCAAATGCCACATCTTCGGGTAGCACCACCGGCAAGTCTTTATCGGGTACTGGCACGGCACCGCAGCTATCACAATTAATAATAGGAATGGGTGCGCCCCAGTAACGCTGCCGTGACACACCCCAGTCACGCAACCGGTAGGTTGTGCGAACTTGCCCCTGGTTATTTTCTTTTAAATAGTCTGCAATTTTTGTAAAGGCTTCGTCTGAGCTTAAACCATCAAAGTCCGCTGAGTTGATTAACCGGCCTTTTTCTGTAAAGGCTTGCTCGTTCAGGTTTATATCAACGTTATCATCGGTAATCACCTGCTGAATGGGTAAACCATATTTCGTTGCAAACTCCCAGTCACGTTGGTCATGCGCCGGCACTGACATTACTGCGCCTTCGCCATAGCCCATTAATACAAAGTTTGCTATAAAAACAGGAACCTGCTTGCCAGTAACCGGATGCACAGCCTTAAAACCGGTATCAATACCCATTTTAACCTGTGTTTCGACAGCCGCTTCGGCGGTACCCACGGCAATACATTGTTTAACAAAAGCAGCAACATTGTCATATTGTGATGCGGCTTGTTGCGCTAATTCATGTTCGGCTGCAACGGCTAAATACGTCACACCCATTAATGTGTCGGGGCGAGTGGTAAAGACTTTTATGGCTCTATCATGCTCTGCAATTTCAAAACTGATCTCGACCCCTTCGGAGCGCCCAATCCAGTTTTTCTGCATGGTACGCACTTGCTCAGGCCAGCCATCGAGTGAATCCAGTTCAGTTAATAATTCTTCTGCGTAATCGGTTATTTTAAAAAACCATTGTGGAATTTCCTTACGCACCACATCGGTATCACAACGCCAGCATTTGCCGTCAATCACCTGCTCATTCGCTAATACGGTTATATCATTAGGGCACCAGTTAACCGCAGCTGTTTTTTTATAAACCATGCCCTTTTTATACAGACGGGTAAATAACCACTGTTCCCAGCGATAATAATCGGCATTGCAGGTGGCCAGTTCGCGATCCCAGTCATAGGCCAGGCCCAGTTGTTTAAGCTGGTTTCGCATATAGTCAATATTGTCTCGTGTCCAGCTTGCCGGTGGTACATTATTTTTGTGTGCCGCATTTTCTGCCGGTAAACCAAAAGCATCCCAACCCATCGGCTGCATGACATTTTTGCCCTGCATACGCTGATAACGACTGATCACATCACCAATGGTGTAATTGCGTACATGCCCCATATGTAAACGACCACTCGGGTAGGGAAACATGGATAAGCAATAAAATTTTTCTTTGCTTTTATCTTCAACCACTTTGAATGTTTGATTCTTTTCCCAGTAATCCTGAGCAGACTTTTCAATAGACTGGTGATTATATTCAGTCTGGTGCTGGTATTCCGACGACATGGATTTAACTAACCTACTACCGTGTTATTTTACAAGATGAGACTTTGCAGGATATTTTACGCATTATCGGTTTGCACGTCAGGTATTTTTGGTTTTATTCGTGTAAATAATCGCCCCGAATAGCAATAAAAAAGCCAGGCTGATAACCGGCCAGTTCCCCCAACGAACATACGGTGTTGCACCGGTTCGGGGCTGTACTGAATAAGTGAGTACATAAGTCTTGAATTGCGGTGAACGTGCCAATATCTTGCCTTTGTGATCGATCACCGCAGAAATACCATTGGTAGTGGCACGTAATAACATCCGGCCAGTTTCAAGTGCGCGCATTTGTGATATTTGCAAATGCTGGTGAGGCGCAAGCGAGTCACCATACCAGCCATTATTACTGCCATTGAGTAAAAGTGTGGCCTCCGGTAATTGCCGAATAAGTTCTTCACCAAACGAGTCTTCATAGCAAATGGTTGTTGCCAGTGGTTCACCACGCATTTTTAACAGCGGTTGATCCTGCTTGCCTTTGCTGAAGCTAGACATGGGCAAATCAAAAAATTTGACCAGACCACGAATTAAACTTTCAAGTGGCACATACTCACCAAAAGGCACCAGGTGTACTTTATGAAAAACCCCGGAATAGCTGTTCAGTTCTTTATCACTTGCCGAAAAACTCATCATGCTCGAATAATAATGTTCGAAATTCTCGTCCATAAAGGGTAAACCAACAATTAAGTCTGTGTTGGTTTGCTTTGCTTCTTTCGCCAGAGGCAGTAAATATTTTTCATCCAGTTGATGGTAAAAAATTGTCATTGCATTTTCCGGCCAGATAACAACATCACTGTCCCAGTGCTGGCGTGACAATTCTGCGTAAGTGTCCATGCGTAATTTTATTTTATCTGCATCCCACTTAGTTAGCTGCTCGGCATTACCTTGGACAAGGCTGACTTTAATCAACTTATCTTTTGGCTCCGTCCATTCAATTTTCGATAAACCAAAACCAACAAACAAGATACTAATAACACCTGTTACAGCGATAATACGCTTTGTATTATTGGCGGCATTCAATGCATAAAAAACCAGTGCCGTCATAAAAACAACTAAAAAGGACACACCATAAACACCGAATACGGGTGCATAACCCGACAAAGGCAACGCAGGAAAAGCGTAACCAAGATGTAACCACGGCATCCCGGTTAAAACCCAGCCCCTTAACCATTCAAATAATAACCACAAAACAGGGAAAACAATAAGCGCTTGCAGTGAAAAAGAAATTTGAAATTTTGCTATTAACTTAGCCCCCAACCAGCCTTGCAGGGCAATAAATAAAGCAAGGTAGGCGGCAAATAATGCAACCATAATAACCGCCACCCATGCGGGGGTAGCACCAAACACATGAATAGCAACGTAGACCCACGAAAGGCCAAACGCAAAGAATCCAAAACCAAAGGCAAAGCCTAATTTAAAAGCCTGCCGCGGTGTTTTGTCTAACCATAGAAAAAATAAAACCAGCGGTGATAAAAATGCCAATGGGAAAAAATATACAGGAGAAAAAGCCAGCGGCAGGCATAAGCCAGCAAACAGTGCAATAACAGACTGCTTAAACATGCTTAACTGCTGGATATTTTTTATAAAAGCCGACACGCCCATTATTGATTGGCCAGTATCTAAATTTACTTACTATTAACGGCTGTAGAAGAAGGAATATCCTGCTCAGTTATCTCTTCTTCAATTGACTCTTGCTGCTCAGGCTCACTGATGCGTGTCACTTCCAGCAGATGAATCCGGCGCCGACTGGCACGCAGCACTTTAAAATTAAAACCATACAGGTTCACCGACTCACCCCGCTTGGGCATATGGCCAAGCGCATTAATCACAATACCACCTATCGTGTCCACTTCATCACTGACAATTTCACATTTGAAGTGTTCATTAAATTCATCGATAGGTGTAATTGATTTAACAATACTGGTTCCGTTTGAATGCGCATGGATAAATTTATCTTCTTCAATGTCGTGCTCGTCTTCAATTTCACCAACAATTTGTTCTAGTACATCTTCAATGGTCACCAGACCGGCAATACCACCATATTCATCCACCACTATCGCCATATGATTACGATTAGCACGAAACTCATCCAGAAGAACATTTAAGCGCTTGCTTTCCGGTATAAATACCGCCGGACGTAATATTTCACGGATGTTAAAACCATTATTTTTGGTGTTGTTTATTTGTGTTAATAAGTCTTTCGCTAATAATATGCCAACCACTTCATCCTTGCTTTCACCAATAACAGGGAAACGTGAATGAGCAGACTCAATTACGGTAGGTAATATTGTTTTTAAATCTGAATCACGTTCTACCACCACAATTTGTGAGCGAGGAATCATAATGTCACGCACCTGCATTTCAGCAACCTGTATGACACCTTCAATCATTGTTAGTGAATACTGATCCAGCAGATTATTCTTTTTCGCTTCCTGCATTACATCCAGCAACTGCTCCTGATTGGTAACTTCATTCTGAAAAAACTGTGTGACACGCTCAAACCAGCCTGGCTGATTATTTTCTGGCTGCGGTTCTTCAGTTGAATTATTTTGTGACTCACTCATGGGGTTGTTCCGTATAAGGGTTTGGATAACCCAGCTGTGAAAGAATTCTGGTTTCCAGGGCTTCCATCACACCGGCATCGTCATCGTTACTATGATCATAATTTAATAAGTGCAGCACACCGTGCACAATCATATGTGCCCAGTGCTGTTCAATGCTTTTATTTTGTTGTTCTGCCTCAGCTTCTACAATAAGCGCACAAATAACAATATCACCCAAAATATCGAGCTGCTGACATTGTTTAAAAATTTCAGGCGTATCGAAAGGGAAAGAAAGTACATTCGTGGGCATATTTTTTTGCCGGTACTGATTATTTAATTGCTGGCTATCGACTTTATCAACAACGCGAATAGCCACTTCATAATCGGTTTGTTCTAACTGCTTATGTTCGATAAGAAAAGAAATAACCGCTGACACCCACTCACTGAACATTTTATCGGCAGGCACAGAAACATCCGCATACATGCACTGTACATCAACAGTACATGAATAGTTCGACGGAGGTTCTGCTGAGGTATTATTATTCATCTACTTTCGGTCTTCTGCATTAGGGGAGTTTTGCTGTGAGGACTTAAGTGATTTTTCTTCATCTTCACGATTCTGGTAGGCCGTTACTATTTGCTGAACCAGTGGGTGCCGCACCACATCTTTTGCTTTAAAAAAAGTAAAGCTGATTCCTTTAACATCGACCAGCACATCGATAACATGCCGTAAACCAGAACGCTGTCCACGTGGCAGGTCAACCTGAGTCACATCACCGGTTACAATCACTTTAGAACCAAAACCAATGCGAGTTAAAAACATTTTCATTTGTTCAACAGTGGTGTTTTGCGCCTCATCGAGAATAATAAAAGAGTCGTTGAGTGAACGGCCACGCATATAGGCTAACGGTGCCACTTCAATAACATTGCGTTCAATTAATTTTGCAACATAATCAAAACCCAACATTTCATAAAGCGCATCGTAAAGTGGGCGCAAATAAGGGTCTATCTTCTGTGATAAATCACCCGGTAAAAAACCCAAGCGTTCGCCACTTTCTACCGCCGGGCGCGTTAAAATAATTCTATCAACTTGTTCTTTTTGCAAAGCGGCCACCGCAGCGGCCACCGCTAAATAGGTTTTACCCGTACCGGCCGGGCCCACACCAAAATTAATATCGTGCGATTGAATACGCGACAGGTAATGTTTTTGATTCGGCCCTCGGCCACGCACAATCCCATGCTGGGTTTTAATGACAACATCTTCAATAACTTCGGCAGGAGCTTTTATATAAGATTCCACACCGGATTGCTGTAGCAGTAAGTTGATTGAACTGGGCTCAAGTTCCACTTTGTCCGTTTCGTTATAAAGTTCACGTAACAAAGCTTCGACTGCCTGTACAGAATCACCTTCGCCTATCACTTTAAAGGTGTTACCCCGGTTATTGATTTCCACACCCAGGCGTTGTTCTATCTGGCGTAAATGCTCGTCGAACTGACCACACAAATTCGCCAGACGACGATTGTCGGCCGGTTCTAAAATAATAGAGCTTGATTGGATAGTGGTATTCAAGGTAATTTAGTTTAGATTTATGCTATTGAGTGGCGGCTGCCAGAAGGAAGCTCACCCTGGAGAGAGTTTGAAAATGCTGCAGTGATATTCACGTTTACAAAAGTACCAATTAAGTCGAGATTACCTGTAAAGTTTACCACACGATTGTTCTCTGTGCGGCCAGTTAGCTGAGAATTCTTTGTTCCAGCAGCGCTGACACCGGCATCAAAGTCCACCGCAACGGCTTTGCCCGCATCATAAGCGCTTAAATCGAGCTGTTTTTTCTGTTTTGGTGATAACCCCGTGACTAAAATTCGCTGCGTGGAACCCACCATTTTACGGCTAATAGCGGCCGACTGCTGGCTTAAACGCTGCTGCAACAGCGCAAGTCTTTGTTTTTTAAGATCTAACGGCACATCATCTTCAAAGTCTGCCGCAGGCGTACCGGGGCGTTGGCTATAAACAAAGCTATAGGAATGGTCGAAATTTATTTCGGCAATAAAGTCCATAGTGTCTTTAAAGTCCTGCTCGGTTTCGCCGGGGTAACCAATAATAAAATCAGACGACATGCTGATGTCCGGGCGAATTGCACGAATTCGGCGCATAATATCCCGGTACTCATCCGTTGTATGGCGTCTTTTCATCGACTGCAACAGGGCATTGGAACCGGTTTGAATCGGCAAATGCAGGTGACTCACTAATTCAGGGATTTCAGCATAACTCTGGATCAGGCTGTCGCTCATTTCCAACGGGTGCGAGGTGCTATAACGAATACGCCCGATACCCTCAATCGCTGCCACATAATGCATCAATAAGGCTAGATCGGCGGTGTCACCATCATGCATGTCGCCCCGATAGGCATTAACGTTTTGCCCCAGCAAAGTGACTTCTTTCACCCCGCGCGCGGCTAAACCAGCAATTTCAGCGATAACATCGTCAAATGGCCGACTAAATTCTTCCCCACGCGTATACGGCACCACGCAGAAAGTACAATATTTGCTGCAACCTTCCATTATCGACACATAAGCGGTGGCACCCTCGACGCGCGCTTCCGGCATATGGTCAAATTTTTCAATTTCTGGAAAACTAATGTCGATTTGCGATTTTTTCTCTTTTAACGCCTGATCAAACAACTGCGGCAAACGGTGCAGAGTTTGCGGGCCAAAAATCAAATCCACATAACTGGCACGCTTAAGAATCGCCTTCCCTTCCTGGCTGGCAACACAACCACCCACGCCAATCACAAGTTCAGGTTGTTTGGCTTTTAATTTGCGCCAGCGCCCAAGCTGCGAAAAGACCTTTTCCTGTGCTTTTTCACGCACCGAGCAAGTATTCAGCAACAACACATCGGCCAGCGCTTCATCCTGAGTCAATTCCAGACCGTGCGAATCCTTCAGAATATCCGCCATTTTACCGGAATCGTATTCATTCATCGCACAACCGAACGTTTTGATAAAAACTTTTTTGCTCATGGTATTAGAAACAGAATAGACCATCATTAGTAAGGGCGGGCTAAGGTATCATTAAGCACGGCAAGTTTCCAGTTCTGAGCCTGTTTTGCGAATAACCACTTATTCACACGGTAGAAAGTGTCGGTTGATTCGGTCGACTCCTATCTTCCTTAAAGTAACCATTTTGCTATCAAAAAAGAGCTTCTAAGCAATAAAGTGGGTGTGTTTTTGATATTTTTCAATGGTTAGATTAGTTCGACCCCGTTGTTTGGTTTGCGTTGTTTCAGCAAGTTTTACTTGCAATAATACATATCTAGAGTATTATTAATATTAAGTCCAAATATGGAGGAATTAATTATGATGACTCAACCCATTAAACAAGCACAGAAAGATCCTAAACGTATAGCCAGTGCCGCTTTACAAGCCTTCTTCAACTTAACAGGGCGATGGGGACTATCAGTAGCAGAAGAAAGAAAACTATTAGGTTCACCGCCAGAATCCACCTTTTTTAAGTGGAAAGCTGAGAAAACAGCCGGTAGATTAAGCCGAGATGCGCTCGAACGTATTAGTTATTTATTGGGGATCTACAAAGCTCTCAATATTCTACTTCCATCAGTCCGAGCTGCAAATGAGTGGGTTCGAAAACCAAATGCAGCATCACTTTTCCATGGGCAAAGCGCTCTTGAAAGAATGCTTGCCGGCAGTCTTGTTGATCTTGCAGATGTCAGACGCTATTTAGATGCCCAACGAGGAATGTAGTGGACGAAGAAGCACCCATAACTGAACTCGATTGGGAACACCAATATCGGATCGTCTCATCTGAATTTCCCCCGATTGATTTCTTCGAAGATCTTGTTGAACCCGACTTAATGGATGACCTTTTCTACATTGAATCATTAACCAACGATCGCTTACGTGATGAAATTGGTGAGATAGCACTAGTCGTAGCTGAAGATCGAATATCTGGCCCAGGCTCCTCGCCCGTCATGGCAGCATTCACCCATATAAGCAAAGACACCCCAAGTCGCTTTAGTGATGGAACTTATGGTGTTTACTATGCAGCCAGAACCCAAGAAACTGCGATTGAAGAAACTAAGTTTCACCGAGCCAAATTCCTCTCATATACTAATGAAGATCCAGGTGAAATTGATATGCGTGTCTACATAGGTGACATAGCTAAACCTATGCATAATATCCAAAATGAAAAATACTCAAATTTGCATGATCCAGATGATTGGACTCCAAGCCAATTATTTGGTCAATCTTTAAAAGAAATAAATTCATGGGGTATTGTCTATAACTCAGTTAGAGATCCAGGTGGCGAATGCATTGCTGCATTGCGTCCACCAAGTGTCACTATTCCACGACAAGGTCCACACCTTTCATATGTTTGGGATGGAGCGCGAATCATAAATATTTATGAAAAATGGCTTATAAAATAAGCATGTTAATATTACAAAAGTAAAACCAGATAACGTGTTGAAATAATTTTTAAAATGAATCAATTT
>QIKU01000177.1 GCA_003232015.1 Gammaproteobacteria bacterium | reverse complement strand
TAGTGCGCACAAACACAACCAGGAATAAAAAGAATCGCAATTAAAATTAAAAAATTTTCAGGTTGAGATACTGACCAATCAACATAATGTGCAACAACAATGTATAGCGGAATGGCTGCTAACGTACCTACCGTGCCCGATGCAAACGGTGACAAGCCCGAGCCAAGCCACATACTAATGGCGTGTATCGGGTTTAATAACATTTTTGCTGTTGCTTTTTTTACAGCGGTCATTTTCTACTATTCCTCTGACTATTTATTATTAAAGTGTTCATAACCTGTTCGAGACAAATCAACAGGCCGACCATTATCCAACAATAACACACCGGGTGCTGCGACCACTTCACCAATGCAGGTTATGGGTAAATCTGTTTGACTGATTAATTGCCTTAATGCTGCTTGTCTTGCTAACGCAACGGTAAATACAAGTTCATAGTCATCGCCACCACTTAAGGCATACTGATGAGCCTGTTCTTTATCTGCAATCGCCGGTAAAGGTATAGCGTTCCAATCAAGTTCAATGCCACACTGACTGGCTTCAGCAATATGTGCAATATCAGCGACCAGCCCATCTGAAATATCAATACAGGCATTCGCAATACCCAACAAATTCAAACCTAAATGCACTCTTGCTGAAGGCCGATTCAATCGGGAAATAAAATATTCATCACCATCAGTTACAGTCGCTGCATCAGACAAACAAGCTAAGCCATAAGCCGCCTCACCGACACAACCACTTAAGTAAACCTTATCGCCAATTTTTGCAGCTGAGCGCATTAAAGCCGCAGCCCCTTCTATATGCCCTGCCAACGTAATACTTATACTCAGTGGCCCACGGGTTGTATCACCACCAATTAAATCCAGTTGATACTCACCGGCAAGTTGCTTTAAACCTGTTGAAAAATCTGTCAGCCAGTCTTCGTTAATATCTGGCATCGATATATTCAAAGTAAACCACTTTGGTGTTGCACCCATTGCCGCTAAATCACTTAAATTAACAGCCAATGCTTTATAAGCTATATCATAAGCAGAGGTATTTAAAGGGAAGTGAATACCTTCATTCAATGTGTCTGTACAAACAACCAGTTTTTTATTTTCAGGGGTAGAAACAATCGCTGCATCATCACCGACACCAAGGTGAATATTGGGACTGTTTTCTTTGGTAGAAATACTAGAGAAATATTGCTTAATAATATTAAATTCTGATAACGACATAATCCGCCTCAGTTCTGGGCAAAGCTGTCATTGCGTGCGATAACACAACAATGAGCATAAGTATTTATTATTATTTTTTATTAGCCTTAAACTCTACCACGCGACTTTGCTCTGCCACTTTATCTAAAATTCCATTCACAAATTTATGGCTTTGTTCGGCACCAAATGTTTTAGCTAGCTCAATAGCTTCATTAATAACAACTTTATATGGAATATCGGTTTTCTGCGTTAATTCATAGGTGCCTAACTGTAAAATCGCACGTTCAACAGGATCAACTTCATTAATACTCCGACTTAAAAAAGGAACCAAAGTTTCATTCAAGCCTTCCGCCATTGCTGATACTTTAAAAATCAACTCTTCGAAATACGTTTCATCAATATTTTTACCACGTTTGGCATCTAAACATTGCACAGCAATATCATCGATTTTGTTGCCACTAAGATGCCATTCATACAAACCCTGAACGGCGAGTTGCCTTGCGCGACTGCGAGCACTTACTTTCATTCAACCAATTTCTTTTAGTAAATTAACCATCTCAATCGCAGACAAGGTAGCTTCTGCACCTTTATTGCCTGCTTTTGTACCTGAACGCTCAATGGCTTGTTCAATGGTATCGACCGTTAGCACACCGAATGAAACGGGAATATCTGCCTGTAACGAAACAGTTGACATACCTTTAACACATTCGCCGGCAACAAAATCAAAATGCGGTGTGCCGCCGCGGATAACCGCACCCAAGGCAATAATCGCATCGTGTTTTTTGGTATTCGCCATACGTTGAATGGCTAAAGGTAATTCAAAGGCACCCGGTACTCGAATCACTTCGATATCCGTTTCATTTGCACCATGACGCTTTAAGGTATCAAGTGCACCTTCTAACAGGCTTTCTACTACAAAGCTGTTAAAACGTGCAACGGCTATACCAAAGCGTGCGCCTTTTACCACTAAATCGCCTTCTACTATTTTTGTGTTCATACCTCTGTTCCTTAAACTGTGTAAATAAATGGGTTACCACTTACGTAATATGGATAGCAACCAGGCTCTGCTGGTGGGTTACACCCACCCTACGCTAATTAAATAAATACCAGAGTCTGTAGATCTTTCAAAGATCAACAGACCTTAGTCATGTACATATTCGACCACATCTAAACCAAAGCCAGACAAGGCATGCATTTTTTTCGGTGCACTCAGTACTCGCATATGACGAACACCTAACTCCGATAAAATTTGCGCACCAATACCAAAGGTTCGTAAGTCTTCTTTATGGTCGGCTGAAACAGGATCTTCACCATTGTCTTCTTTGCTGTAACGTTTAACCTGACTTAAAACCGTATCGGCTAGATTACCAGGGCGCAGTATAACAACAATACCCGTGCCTTCATCGGCAATACGTTTCATAGCATCGTGTAATGGCCAGCCGCAATCTGCGCGCTTGCTAGCAAAGAAATCACAAATACTATTTTCAACATGCACACGCACAAGCACCGGCTGCTCAGAATCGATTTCACCCTTGACTAAAGCTAAGTGAGCACTACCATCATGGGCGTTACGAAAAGCATGTAGTTTAAATTCACCAAATTCTGTAGGCAAGCTGGATTCAGCAATATGCTCAACACTTTTTTCATTATGTAAACGGTACTCGATTAAATCGGCAATGGTACCCATTTTAATATTATGTTCTTTGGCAAATACTTCTAAATCTGCACGCCGTGCCATTGAGCCATCTTCGTTGAGTATTTCAACGATCACCGAGGCCGGCTCTTTACCCGCAAGTCTGGCCAAATCACAACCCGCTTCAGTATGCCCGGCTCGGGTTAACACGCCACCGGGTTGCGCCATTAACGGGAAGATATGCCCCGGTTGAACCACATCCGTTGGTGTTGCATCGGCAGCAACGGCAGCCTGCACAGTAACAGCACGATCAGCAGCTGAAATACCAGTGGTAACGCCTTTAGCCGCTTCAATCGTAACGGTAAAATTGGTGGACTGCGACTCGTTATTTTCCTGCACCATTAATGGTAAACGCAGTTGCGTGCAACGTGCCTCAGTTAAGGTTAAACAGATTAACCCCCGACCATAACGTGCCATAAAATTAATATCTTCCGGCTTGACCGCTTCGGCGGCGATAATAAGATCACCTTCATTTTCACGATCTTCATCATCCATCAGGATAATCATTTTGCCCTGACGAAAATCATCTATCAGTTCTTTTGTTGTATTCAATGCCATATGTACTTACTTCATAAACCCATGTTGTGCTAAAAATTCTAAATTAATATTGCCTGTATCCAGTTCGGCATTGGCCGCCTGTTCACCTAACACCAGCCGTTCTAAATAGCGGGCAATTAAATCCACTTCCAGATTTACTTGCGAGCCACTTGTTAACTGCTGCAAGCTGGTTTGTTCCAGGGTATGCGGCACAATGTTTAAATCAAACTCCGCACCTTTTACTTCATTAACGGTTAAGCTAATTCCTTCGATGCAAATCGAACCTTTTTTGGCAATGTATTTTGCTAAACTGTCCGGTGCTTTAATTTTAAATTGCTCTGAATGGCCAACAACTTTGCGCGAAATAATCTCACCCACACCGTCCACATGGCCACTCACTAAATGCCCACCCAAACGAGTTGTCGGTGTAAGTGCCTTTTCTAAATTCACTACCGTTGCAACGGCCAGTGTTTTAAAAGTGGTATGCGCCAGTGTTTCGGCTGACACGTCCGCCCAGAATCCATCGCCCGGTAAGTCCACTGCCGTTAAGCAAACACCGTTAACGGCAATGCTATCGCCCAGCTTTACATCGCTTAAGTCCAGCTTACCGGTAGCAATGCGTACGCGCATATCATTACCGCCTGGAACGATTGCTTCAATATGGCCTTTGGCCTCGATGATTCCGGTAAACATAGCGCGCTATTATATAAGGTATATTAGGAGAGTGTTGCGATAATTCGAATATCTTCGCCAAATTGCCGTATTTCTTTGATATTTAACTGAATTTTATCGCTCATTTGCCGAATGAGTGGCAAATTAAACAGCCCGCGGGCATTATTTCCCATTAAAACAGGCGCCATATAAATAATCAGCTCGTCCACTAAACCTGCTGCAATAAAGCTCCCAGCAAGGTTTGCACCCGCTTCAACCATCACTTCATTTATTTGTAAAGAGGCGAGATATTTGAGAATAACTAATAAATCCAGGCCATCGTCCCCTTTTTCAATATACATCACCTTGACGCCCGCTTCTTCTAACGCCGTTATCTTTTGTTCATCAATGTTGTTACTAAAAACTAAAACATCACCACCTTGCTGGATGACTTTTGCCGTGGGTGATAATTTAAGGTCACTGTCTAAAATAACACGCACAGGTTGCAAGCTACCGACTTGCACACCGGCCTGTTTCAGCACTGGATTACCTAAACGTGCGGTCAGCGAAGGGTCGTCATGTAAAATAGTGCCAATGCCGGTTAGCATGGCCGAGCTGCGTGCCCGCCAGTATTGCACATCATGACGTGCGGCTTCGCCTGTTATCCACTTGCTTTCACCTGATGCCATTGCCGTTCGGCCATCGACACTCATGGCCATTTTCACTCGCACAAACGGCAAGCCCTGCTGCATTCGTTTGATAAAACCCAGGTTCAGTAAACGAGCTTGTTCTTCCAATAAACCAACTTGTACTTCAACACCGGCTTGTTTTAATTTTTCAAAACCCTGCCCGGCAACCTTGTCGTGCGGATCTTGCATGGCCGCAACCACACGTGCCACGCCCGCTTTAATTAAGCTGTCGGTACACGGTGGGGTTTTGCCGGTGTGGCAACACGGTTCAAGGGTAACGTAAACGGTCGCCCCTTTTGCCTGGCGACCGGCATGCAGTAAAGCATTAATTTCGGCATGTGCTTCACCCGCTTTTTTATGCCAGCCTTCGCCAACAACCATATTA
This sequence comes from Gammaproteobacteria bacterium, assembly GCA_003232015.1. The sequence continues at coordinate 14,132 of QIKU01000177.1, read as the reverse complement.
TCCTGCGTGATAACACAACCCACTCGTGGGTTAGGGTGTGTTGTGTTTAAGCCTTTTTTTGCCAGCCGGATGGCACGTGACATAAATTCATGGTCATAAGCATTAAAGGTGGACATATTATCACTCGCTACTTATCATCATCCGGTAACAACGATTGCTGTTTACGTTTATCTTCGGGTGATGGCACGTTTTTTAATTTCTCGATCTCATCCTGAAAGGCACTGACATCTTCAAAGCTGCGGTAAACGGAAGCAAAGCGCACAAAAGCCACCTGATCTAAATCGCGCAGTTCGTCCATAATCCAGTTACCGATTAACGACGAATGCAATTCACGTTCACCGGTTGCACGAATACGCTTTAAAATACGACTAACGCTGGCTTCAATTTTATTGGTGTCCACCGGCCGCTTTTCCAGTGAACGCGAAATACCCGCCACTAATTTTTCTTCATTAAACGGTTCACGACGACCGCTGTTTTTTATTACCTTCGGCATCACCAACTCAGCTGTTTCAAAAGTCGTAAAACGTTCACTGCATTCCGTACATTCACGCCGACGACGCACACTGGAGCCGTCATTGGTTAAACGTGAATCAATGACTCGAGTATCTTCTGCGTTACAAAATGGACAGTACATTCAGGCTCGTGTTTAAGATTAGTAAAGTCAAAAGCGTTTAACCATAAACCGGCAACCGCTTACAAATTTCCAATACTTTTTGTTTAACCGAATCCGCCACCGACTGGTCACCAAGATTATCCAGCACATCACAAATCCAGCCTGCCAGTTCGGCGGCATCGGCTTCGTTAAAACCACGGGTGGTAATAGCCGGTGTACCAATACGCAAACCACTGGTTACAAAAGGTGACTGTGGATCATTCGGTACGGAGTTTTTATTTACCGTAATGTTGGCTGCGCCTAACGCGGCATCTGCTTCTTTGCCGGTCATGCCTTTATTTATAAGATCAACAAGGAATAAATGGTTGTCAGTGCCTTTGGAAACAATATTGTAACCACGCTCGATTAATACTTTAGCCATCGCTTGCGCATTCACCACAACCTGCTTCTGGTAAGTTGTAAATTCAGGCAAAAGCGCTTCTTTAAAAGCAACCGCTTTAGCTGCAATGACATGCATTAACGGGCCACCCTGAATACCGGGGAAAATAGCCGAGTTAAACTTCTTTTCAATTTCTTCGTTGCGCTTAGCTAAAATAATACCACCGCGAGGGCCGCGCAATGTTTTGTGAGTGGTTGATGTGGTCACATCGGCAATGCCAACTGGGTTCGGGTAAACGCCCGCAGCAACCAAACCGGCCACATGCGCCATATCCACCATTAAGTACGCGCCCACACTGTCGGCAATATCGCGAAAACGCTGCCAGTCAACAATACGTGAATAGGCGCTAAAGCCGGCCACAATCATTTTTGGTTTGTGTTCTTTGGCCAGCGCCTCAACCTGTTCATAATCAATTTCACCCGTGTCATTATTTAAACCATACTGCACGGCATTATATATTTTGCCAGAAAAACTCACCTTTGAACCGTGAGTTAAATGCCCGCCATCGGCCAGGCTCATCCCTAGTACCGTATCACCTGGTTGGCACAGCGCCATATAAACAGCTGCATTGGCTTGCGAACCGGAATGCGGTTGCACATTGGCATAATCAGCACCAAACAATTCTTTAACCCTGTCTATCGCCAACTGCTCGGCAACGTCCACATGTTCACAGCCGCCGTAATAACGCTTGGCTGGATAGCCTTCGGCGTATTTATTGGTGAGCACGGAACCTTGTGCTTGCATCACGCGTGGGCTGGTGTAATTCTCAGAGGCAATGAGCTCGATATGTTCTTCCTGGCGCACCCGCTCTTTTTCCATCGACTGCCAGAGTTCGTCGTCAAAACTTGCAATTGTCATATCTTTTTTAAACATTTCAGCCTCATAAAGTACATATAAATCAGATGGTTAATGGTTTTAATGCCGCATCTGGTTCGCCAGTGACTACGACATTAATTAAGGCAGGAATGTTACCCTATTCTGTCAAAAATTGCATTGGCAAAGCACTAACTCGCAAAGCAGGCAGCTTAAGTCCCAGGCAATTCTATCAATCCCCAGCAATGATTAAAGAAAAGAACACCTGACTTTACTAATACCGATAAATCGCCTTACGCCTTGTCCGCCGTAAAAGCGATAGCATCCTGAATGCTATTTTTATCTGTTGCCAACATCAGTATACGTTCGAACCCTAGTGCAACACCTGACACCATCGGCATACCCTGCTGTAGAGCTGCAATTAAATGCGTATCGACGGGGATAATTTGTTGCCCAGCTGCTAACCTTTGTTTATTTTCATTTTCAAAACGTTGCTGTTGCTCGCTGGCATCTAACAACTCCTGATAACCATTTGCCAGTTCTACCCCGTTAATAAATAGTTCAAAACGCTCGGCAACATGCTCTTTATCTTTGCGAATATTGGCTAAGGCTGCCTGTGTTGCGGGGTAATCGTAAATAAAAACCGGTTTATCTTTTGGCAAGTTGGGCTGAACGATAACACTCATGATTAAATCCAGATAAGCGTCCTGTGTTAATGTTTGCTGATGTAATTGGATTTTATTTTCAGCAATAATGGTTTGTAATTGTTCGGTACTTGCCGTTAACGGGTTAAAACCTGCAAACTGTTCAAAGGCTTGTTTGTAGGTTAATAAAACGGTTTCATTTAATGGCAGGTTAGCTTTTAATAACAACCGAACAAGCTTATCGACCTGTTCTATTAACGCCCGGTAATGCATACCGGGCTGGTACCATTCGATTAATGTAAATTCAGGATTATGGTTTCGCCCGGCTTCACCCTGCCTGAACACTTTACAGATTTGATAAATCGCACCACTGCCTGCAGCGAGTAAACGTTTCATTGGAAATTCAGGCGAGGTATGTAAAAAATAGCGCGTGTTATTAAATTCGGTAACAAAACTCTCGATATTGGGATCGGGCGTAGTGGACTGTGATAAGCTGGGGGTATCAACTTCCAGGTAGTTGTTATCCTGAAAAAACTGACGGGCGATGGTTAATAGCTTAGCCCGACATTTTAATGTTTCAATCGTGGTGTTCGGCTTCCAATGACTCACTACTATTCTTTAACTCTACCAACATACTCACTGGTACGTGTATCGACTTTAATTTTTTCACCAATATCAATAAACAAAGGTACACGCACCACGGCACCGGTATTACAGGTCGCCGGTTTACCGCCACCACCGGAAGTATCGCCTCGTACACCGGGGTCGGTTTCTGTAATGGTTAACACAACATGGTTCGGAGCCGACACACCGATAGGGTTGTCATTCCATAAGGTAATTGTATAGGTTTCCTGTTCAACCAGCCATTTCATGGCATCGCCAACCGCTGTTTCGTCCGCAGAAACCTGCTCGTAGGTTTCAGAGTCCATAAACGTCCAGGTGCTACCATCAGTGTAGGAATATTCCATTTCAGTCTCAAGCACATCGGCTGCTTCAACCGACTCACCGGACTTAAAAGTACGTTCGAGTACCCGGCCTGTCTTTAGATTACGGATTTTAACCCGGTTAAACGCCTGGCCTTTACCCGGTTTTACAAATTCATTTTCAATAATACTGCAAGGGTCGTTATCCAGCATTATTTTTAAGCCACTGCGAAATTCATTGGTGCTATAGTTAGCCATGTGCCATCCTGCCAAATGTATTCATCAAGAGTTTTGGTTTCAAATAATAAAAGCCTATGATACCGCGAATAGCCCCCTTCTGTCAGACCCCTTCATGGCAAAAACAGCTTAACAATGCCATTAGTTGTCCGACTAAATTACTCAGACAACTTAAGCTACCCGACAGCCTGCTTGCAGCGGCAAAGGGATCTGCCCGACTGTTCCCACTAAAAGTCACCCACAGTTATCTGGCACGCATTGAAAAAGGCAACATCAATGATCCCCTGTTACGTCAGATATTGCCGTTAATTGACGAACAATGCCCACACCCTGACTATTGCACCGATCCGGTCGGCGACCTGGACGCAACGCCCGTGCCTGGGCTTATCCATAAGTACCGTGGCCGCGCCCTGTTACTGGCCACTGCAAGCTGTGGTATCCACTGCCGCTACTGTTTCCGACGCCATTTTCCTTATTCAAGCCACAAATCGTCAAATAATTGGCGGCAAGCCATTGAATATATTCAAAAAGATCGCTCTATCCACGAGGTGATTCTCAGTGGTGGCGACCCCCTAAGCCTGAGCAACAGCAAACTATTCAGGCTGATGGATTTACTTGAGCCCATCCGTCACATTAAACGTATCCGCATTCACACGCGTTACCCCATTATCCTCCCCGACAGAATCGATCTCGAACTAAGTGATTACTTACATCAACACCGCTGTAAAATAGTTACGGTGGTTCATTCTAACCACCCTAACGAACTGGACAGCCAGGTTAGAGGTTCACTTAAGTTATTGAATGATAATGGTATTACGCTCTTAAACCAAAGTGTTTTACTGGCCGGGGTAAATGATAGTGCCGACATATTAAGCGAGTTAAGTGAGCAGTTATTCACTTGCAACGTACTACCCTATTACCTGCATCAGCTCGATAAAGTGCAAGGTGCACAGCATTTTGCTGTCAGCGACAGCCGAGCAAAAGCCCTGATAAAGGCGCTGCGTGAGCAACTTCCCGGTTATTTAGTCCCTCAATTAGTCCGTGAAAACAGCGGTGAACCTGCCAAACAGCCTATTCTGGGTTAACCTGCCTTATTTCAGGTTAACCCAAAACGTCTGCTATCCCCCAAACGGGTTAACTGGCATCCTATTTGCTACAGTCAGTCAAGTAAATGTGTCATAATTCAGAGAGTTAACATGGTTTTTTTAGTATTAGTTACAAATTTAAATCACTGTTGTGAAGAAAAGAGGATTTATTCGTGAGTAATGCGCTCGGGCTAGAGGTTACAGACCGACAAAAACCACCCAAAGGCGCGTTTAATATTCGCCATAAAAAAGTGGAAAAATGGCTGGCGGAACTTCCAAAAGCAAATGTCGGTGAAACAGCAAAGCTCGTTTTCCAGGCGCTAGTCGAAACCAACCGCCTTAAATACGCACACAAAGATCGTGTCCGCTTTTTAGAAGAACTACGCCCAACCACGCAATTTGTGACCGCGGCCATGCGCAAGCACTTTGTAGGCACCAGTTTCCCCCTGCCAAAAAAAAGCCAGCGCGTAGCTGCCGCAACACGTGAAATCTATTCTCAGCTGGCCATGGGTTATATTATTTGTATTGAAGATTTGCTTGAAAAAAGCATTCTGTTTACCGATAAAAAACTGCTCGTTACCCTTATTCACCGAGCAATGAGCTGTTTAAGCCGCGTATTATTAACCTCGTATCAGGTCTACTCACCCTACCCGGAAAAAATATGGATTAAAATACACACGCTCTATGCTTACGCAGAAGAGCATAAACTGTTGCGTCTCGAAGTTAGCGACAACCAGCGTATATTTATAAAAAAGTCGACCGTAGCGGAAGAATACAGCCGCATTTTATTGCTATCACTCGCTTCACCCTACCGTTTGCGTCAGGGTGAAGTACACAAAGTCCATAACACACTGGAACGCTGGACGGTAAAAAGCCATTTGTTCCAGATAAAACAAAATGAAGTTGCACAGGGTTACTTTGCCGTTAATTTAACAATGGATAATCCACCACGCAATATTGCACTGGTACATCAGGACTGTAATTCAATCGATTGCCGCACTCTCGACACTGAAATTCTGGCTGATACCATTCGTGATGAAATTCAAAATACCAAAGATGCCGGGCAAACAACGATTACAGGGATAGAAATGTCTTCCCCTGAATTATCTCATGATTTATTACGCCGCTTACTCACCGCCTGGGCCGTTATCGCCAAGCGTAACTTCCCACGTTCAGAAAAGCATGAGCGGGTACTGGTGGGCATTGGCTTAAGTGCATCACATCAGATTATCTGTGACTCAGCAAGACGCCACTCACCGAACAACAGAAGCCGCACCAAAGACAAGCCCAACCCCTTTAGCGGTAAAGCAAACTATGACATCGCCGATGTGAATAGTGTCAATATAAAACAACCGGATGTTTGGAATTTAGTTTATCCCACCGAACAGGCTAAAGGCTACACACCACTTGACGCCGGTAGAGTCACAAAAGTTGCCAACAAAAAAGAAGACTTACTTTACCATGCCGAAAGCTGGGCTATCGTTAATGAAAGTGCCAGTGGCTATTGCATACAAAATAAATCAGACATCCAGACCAACGTACAGGTCGGCGAACTTGTCAGTATCCGCCGCAATGGTGACGGCCATACCTGGAAATGGGGCATTGGTGTTATTCGCTGGATGAAATATTCAGAAAACAGCGGCGTGACTCTGGGTGTTGAAATGCTGACCCCCGATGCCGCTGCCGTAGGTATTAAAGCCGCTATTGACGATGCGGATGTGGATTACCAGCGAACACTGATGCTGCCAGAGCTAAATGCCATCAATCAGCCTGGCACCATCGTGACCAGTCCGGTTCCTTTCCGGGTCGGCCAGCAGCTTAAACTAAAAATTGTCGGCAAAGAAGTGATCATTAAACTCAGTAAACAATTACAAAACACCGGTTTATTCGCACAATACCAGTATAATATGATGGACTCGGATCACCCTGATGATGATGATGATGACTGGCAGGAAGAGTCAGACTTTACTCAGGTTTGGTCAATTATATAAAGAAAGAGCTGCCGGACTAGCGCCAATTTACACAATCATAGTGTATACTTTATTAAATAGTGCAATTTGCAATACAATAAAGAAGGACATTATCATTGAGCAGTGAAAATTTACTCCGCTTACTTACAATATTTGATATCTCTGAAGAAGCTGAAGTCCTTATTAATTCTCTCCGCAATGCAGGCTTTATTGTTCGTGATGTGCGTGTGGAAGACGATGAAGATATGCTCACCGCACTGGAAGATAATCCAATCGATATTATCCTCTGCAAACATAGTTTACCCATTTTTAGTGCCGCCGCCGCTGCAGAAATTATTACAAAATCCGGCCGAGACCTGCCGCTTATCGTGATTACCCCCGAATACAGTAATAACCTCGTACAGGAGTGTCTGGAGTTTGGTGCCCGTGATGTAGTCAGTTTTGAGAGTAGCCAGCAACTGAAGCACGTCTTAAGCCGGGAACTTAATGACCTGAAAAACCGCCGGGCACACCGCCACTGCGAAAAAATGCTACACGAAACGGAAAAACGTTCCCGCTCATTAATTGACAGTTCACGCGATGCTATCGCCTATGTCCATGAAGGTATGCATATCTATGTTAACAATGCCTACTTAATGATGTTTGGCTACGAAACTATTGATGACGTTGAAGGCATGCCGATTCTTGACATGGTCAGCACCGATGACCATGCACAATTAAAAGACTTTTTACGTGCCTATTCAAAACAGCAATCTGAAGACGACAGCTTAAATTTACATGGCCAGCATACCGATGGCAGCGCATTTGAAATTACCATGGAATTCTCGCCTGCCAGTATGGAAGGGGAATCCTGCACACAAATTATTATACGTGACCAGGCTGACAACAAGGAACTGGAAGAAAAACTCAAGATCCTTAGCAAACAGGATCTTATTACCGGCCTGTACAACAAAACCTATCTTATACGGCAGTTGGATAAATTTATATCAGCCGCACTCGAAGGCCAGGCAAGAGGTGCTTTACTTTATATCACCCTTGATAACTATGAAGACTTAAGAGAAAGTTTCGGCATTGCCGGTCTGGATATATTGTTTATTGATCTTGCCAACACGCTCAAAGATAAACTGGAACCATTGGGGATTTTTGCCCGAATGGAAGGCTCCGCCTTTTGTTTACTTATAAAAGATGCAGACAGCAATAAAGCCGAAAAAATTGCCGACGGGATCTGCCAAATTATTAGCAAACATACTTCAGATATTAACCATAAAACAGCTTCCACCACCGCCAGTATTGGTATTACCTTAATCAATGAAACCATTGGGAATATTCACGACTGTATTAACCGTGCCGAAAAAGGCGCGTCTATCGCATATGAGAATGGTGGTAACCAGCAACACACTTACAACCCGTCTATCCATGACATTGAAGAACATGAAAAGCACTCTCACTGGGAAAAGAAAATTAAATTTGCGCTAAAAAATAATCAGTTCCGCTTATTATTTCAACCCATCGTCAGTTTGCACGGTGAACCCGGTGCGCATTATGAAATTTTCGTAAGAATGCTGGATGAAGAACAGCAGGAAATATCCCCTGACGTCTTCATTCATGCAGCCGAGCAAGCCCAACTAATGGGGTTTATTGACCGCTGGGTTATCGCTAATTCATTCCTGGTGCTTGCCGATAAGCTGAAAAAGAAAGAACAAATGCGCCTGTTTATAAAAATATCAAGCAGCACTATCGTTGATCCCGAGTTTATAACCTGGGTAAGTGAACGCTTAAAAGCACTGAGGTTAAATGCAGACCATATTACTTTTCAGGTAAAAGAAGAAACCGCACTTAACTATTTAAAAGCAACAAAAGCAACATTTGAAGGATTAAAAGCCCTGCATTGTCGTATTGCACTTGATAATTTTGGTATAGAAGAAGACGTATTCCAGTCGATTAAACACTTCGATGTTAACTATGTAAGAATTCATAAGGATTTAATCAGCAAACTCGCCACTAATGTGGAAATGCAGGAACGGGTTCGACAGATTGCTGAAGAAGTTTCTAAAAAGAATATTCAAACCATTGCCGCTTTTGTTGAAGATGCCAATTGCCTGGCTCTGCTCTGGCAATGCAGTGTCGACTTTATTCAGGGCTACTTCTTACAGGAACCGGATGTGGTTTTAGAGTATGACTTTGAGGAGTCTTTTTAGTATTTTTTAACCACGAAGAAGAGCCTGTGGTTATTAATCCAGTACCAATGAAACCAAACCATCCGCCAATTTAGGTTCAAACCAGGTCGATTTTGGTGGCATTACTTCGTCAGCATCGGCAACGGACATTAACGCATCCATACTCGTTGGATACAACGCAAACGCAACCGCCATTTCACCTGAATTAACGCGTTTTTCCAGTTCTTTTAAGCCTCGAATACCACCTACAAAATCAATCCGCTTATCACGACGTGGATCATCAATGCCTAAAAAGGGGGTAACCAAATGATCTTGTAACAAGCTTACATCTAAGCGTGCAACCGGATCGTTCGCTGGGTATAAATTATCATTCAAAGTAAGTGCATACCATTTACCCGCTAAAAACATACCAAATGTTTTTGCACAACCCGGTTTAACTTCCACTGCTGATTCTTTGACATCAAAGTTCGTTGCCACTTTTTCTAAAAATTCAGACGAGCTTAAACCATTTAAATCCGTCATAACACGGTTGTAATCCAGAATTTGCATTTGGTTGTCAGGGAAAATAACACTTAAAAAATAATCATGTGTTGCATCACCTGAATCACTATTATTTTTTCGTTGTGCAGCAACCCGTGAAGCCGCCGCAGAGCGATGATGTCCGTCGGCAATATATAAACAGTTCATTGCATCAAACGTTGCTGTAATGGTTTCAATCAGGCTACTGTCATTAACAACCCAAATAGTGTGTTGCACACCATCATCTGCAGTTAAGTCATACTCAGGCGTTGTCTTGCAAACTTCGCTGACGATATTATCAATCACTTTATTGTGCCGATAGGTTAAAAACACTGGGCCAGTTTGTGCATTGAGTGCATCAATCTGGCGAACCCTGTCATCTTCTTTTTCCGGGCGGGTGAATTCATGCTTGCGAATACGGTTAGTGTTATAGTCGGCAACTGATGCCGCCGCAACCAGGCCATATTGCTGGTGTTCACCCATCACCAGCTTATAAACATAATAGCACGGTGCACTGTCGCGGAATAAAACCCCTTCAGAAACCAGAGCGTTTAAATTCTCTGCGCCCTTCGCATAAACAGCAGCATCAAACGGATCTGTTCCCGCAGGCAGGTCAATCTCAGGTTTAGATATATGCAAAAAACTTCGTGGGCGACCTTTAACACGTTCACGCGCTTCTTCTGTGTTTAAAACATCATAAGGAGGCGCAACAACATCTTCAGCGCATTCCTGTTTTGGACGTAATCCGGCAAACGGTGTAATCAACGGCATATCTCTACCTGCTATTTAAATATGGATGGAAATAGCTATTTTAAACGATTACGTCGCTTTCGCCCAGCGATCTTATTCGATTAGAAACCTTTTGAGACAGCAACCAAATCAGGCTTGCTGTACAGCCTCAATGCGCGAGGGAATAGGAGGATGGCTCAGGAACATACGCAAAGCAAAGTTTCGCACGGGTTCAGGCATCGACTGCAAACACCAGTCCAGTGTGCCCGGCACCTGACTCTCCGATGCATGAACGGCTTTTAATGCACTCACAAAACTCTGCGGGTTAACACAGGTCATTGCAATTTTATCGGCACGTAATTCGCAACGACGATTAATGCTATTTAAAATAAACAGCGAAAACAAACCATAACCAAGCAACATAAAAACAGAACCGACAATAAACCCGATATGCTTATCCCGCCATTTATATAAGAAAACATGATCAATAATTAGATGTCCCAAATAAACAGGGAACCAGACACTCAGCAAAATCAAAAAATCAAGAATGCTCATGCTCAGGGTATCCCGCATTGCAACATGTGCCAGTTCATGCGCAACAACCGCTTCAACCTCATCCGGAGTTAATTTATTGAGTAAGCCCTGAGTCAAAACAATAAGCGATGGCTGCATAAAATCAGGGAATACTTTCGCATTCACGCTGAAAGAACCATCCACCGCAATATCGGGCGTGGCAATATTTAATTTTCTGGCCATTTTACTGGCGAAACGATAAATCCAGTAATGTTGATTAGCAGATAACGGGAACCTTTTGGCCTGCTTTGGTGTGCTAGTAACAAACCAGGCTGAAAAATCAGGGAAATATTTACGGTTCTTTAAATACAACCAGCATAGGGCAAACCCCCGCGACACATACCAAATTGCACAGCACAGGCTAAAACCGGCAAGCAAATACAAAGCCAGTAAATCAGGCTGGTAGTAAAAATAAAGGAAGGTATTCGACAGAAAACTGGATAACGTATAAAAATGAAAAAGCTCACTAACCAGATATAGCTGGAGCAACATAACAAGCGGTATAAATACGACCAGAAAATATGACTTAAGCATCGCTAATAATCTGAAATGATAGTGTTGATTTATCATAAATACCCACGTCGCCAGATACCATCGGAGAGTGAATAATCAACGCATTTTATACGCCAACTTCACCGCGATTAGCCTTAATTTGCCCACTATTGAGAACTATATCACATAATTAGCCGTATATAATCATTTCATAAATAAGACACAAAAACATGCTATGATTCACGGCAAATTTAACACGGAAAAAGGCAGAATAAAGCCTAAACATTCTGGCAAGTATGCCGAAATAAAAGGAAGGGAGCAGCGCCTCTAAAATGGAACCGTGACAGGGAAAACAGCCAACCAATGATACTGAGTAAACTACAGCAATTCCGCCAAAAGCGGGTTTTAAAGCAATTCCCTATTGCCTACAAACTCGCCATTATCATTACTATGCTGATTAGCTCCGGCATGATTTTACTCGGGCTCGTTATTGTTTCAAACCAAACTCAGCTATTACGTGGGCAAATGACTGATTTTGGCCAGACCGTTGCAGGCCAGCTAGCTAACTCGTCCAAAGAACTGATTTTGTCCGATGACGTGCTCAGCCTTATGGTATCGGTAAAAAATCTTGGCGCACATAAGGGTATTCTCGGTGCGGTTGTCTATTCTGAAAAAGGTAAGAAATTAGCTTCTGCGGGGGTAATGCCGGAAACAGATATTATAAGCCTGTATGCTCAGTCAACAAACAATCAGAGTAAAGGTTACTCATTTGAGTGGCAAACTACCGTGCCAAACAGCCAGGAACAGCTCAACGTCATCTCATTTATTACACCCATCCGCTTTCAGGATTTAATTGCCGGCCACGCACTTGTCACTTTCAGCAAAGCATCATTGTCCCGCTCCCTTAACGAAACGGTTAACGCTATCATTGCCGCAACTATTTTTATGATTATTCTGGGAGTTTTTACTGCTTACGCACTCGGGCAACGTCTGTCACGCCCCATTCATAATCTACTCGATGCAAGCAAAGCCATCGACAATGGTGACTACTCTTACCGTATTCACGAACGCCGCAATGATGAAATCGGTTCGCTTATTGATGGTTTTAATAGTATGGCCAAAGGCCTGTTAGAAAAATCTCAGGTTGAAAATGCATTTTCCCGATTTGTATCCACCAATGTTGCAAAACAAATCATGGACAATCTCGATAGTATTCAACTGGGCGGCCAGCATGTTCATGCCACTGCATTGTTTGCAGATATTGTCGGATTTACCAGCATGTCAGAAAAACTACCACCAAGAGAAGTGGCAACATTACTAAACGAATACTTTACCTATATCTCGATGGCCTGTGAACTGTACAATGGCACCATAGATAAATACATGGGTGACTGCGCAATGGTTGTATTTGGTGTGCCACAAGCCGATCCCGATCATCAGTTTAATGCCATCAGTTGTGCCATTATGATTCAACGTTTAATTCAACGGCTTAATACCTTGCGCGAACAACAGGGTAAACAGGCGGTTCACTTTAGAATTGGTATTAACAGTGGTGAAATGCTTGCCGGTAATATGGGTTCAAATGACCGCATGCAATACACCGTTGTTGGCGAAGCCGTTAACCTTGCAGCTCGGCTGCATACCGCAGCCGAAAGTGGGCAAATTGTTATTACCGACACACTGGTTAAGTCTACCGATATCCAGTGGCGTATTATTGCCCACCGACATAAATCAATCGAACTGCGAGGGATTACTGAACCGGTAACAACCTATATTGTCACCGACCTCAAATCACCTTATACAGAACAAATAGACCAACATATAACAACCGTACTTGCTAAAAAATTCGTTGCATGAAAACTCTGATTCTAATTGCGCTGGTTGCAATTCAACTTGGCTTATCCAGTTGCGCATACATTTATTCAAAAAGTGATAATGTTTCTGCACGTATAGAAGCACTCGCCAGTGAAGAAAAATACGGCCTTGCTCTGGATACCCTGGAATTTATTCAGCCTGATCACTTTAACTACGTTTACTTAATGACCGCAAAGAAGCGAATACTAATTTTAGCTAGCCAGTTTGAAGAAAAATCATTAGCCCTGGCCAATGTACAGGAAAAAAACAAACACTGGGCGGAAGCGATGAAAACTTACGACTCAGCCCTTGATAAATTACCGAAGAGCAAGAAGCTTAAAAAAGCACGTCAACAATTTATTATTAAACGGGATAAATACTTAAGCCAGTTACGAAATAAATTACTTGTATCCGAAGCTAAAACACTCAGTAAAAAAACAGCAACCACCAAAGAAATAGCACAGGTTAACCCAGACGATAACAAAGCAAAAAAAGTACTACGGTCACATATTCGTGAAATCGAACTGACGACAGAAAAACTGATGACTTGCGCTGAAGACGGGATTAAAAATAAAGACATTCAACTGGCCGAAGAATGTTTAACGCTTGCAGGGAATTTATCAGCAACAAAAGAAACCAATAAAAAAATTGCCACATTACACAAAAAACTTAATAAAGTCCGAAAAAAACGCACCAACTCAAACAAAAAATCAATTCAGACAATCAGCAAACAACTTGCACATGTTAAAACAAATACGCAACTCATCCGCTATCGTAAAGAAATACAGGCTTTATACCATCAGGATAAATCAAATAAAAAGATTATTCGCTTAAAGAAACAACTGGATATTCATATTTACAATGCATTAAAGACCGGCATAAAACAAGGGCAGGAATTATACAGCCAGGGGCGAATACAGCCCGCACTTAATTTATGGAATGAACTACAACAGCTAGCACCGTCTAACCAGAAGTTAAATGACTATATACACCGGGCTAAAAAAGTACTAAAAAAATTACAGAGTTTAAGTAATAACCCTAACAATATTTCTCTTCCAAAAGCA
>QIKU01000217.1 GCA_003232015.1 Gammaproteobacteria bacterium | reverse complement strand
ACCAGGTAAAAGTTTATGGCAAGCGGTAAAGAGATACGTACCCAGATCAAGAGTGTGCAAAATACACAAAAGATCACCAGCGCGATGGAAATGGTTGCGGCGAGTAAAATGCGTAAAGCGCAGGAACGTATGCGAGCCTCGCGCCCCTACGCGCAAAAAATGCGTCAGGTGATCGCACATTTAGCTTTTGCGCATACCGAGTACAAGCATCCTTATCTTTTAGAGCGTGAGGTAAAACGTGTCGGTTATATTGTAGTTTCATCAGACCGTGGTCTTTGTGGTGGTTTAAATAATAATTTATTTAAGGCAACCCTTGCTCATATGAAAGACTGGGGTGATAAAAATGTTGAAGTAGAGTTTTGCACCATCGGCTCAAAAGCACAGGGTTTTTTCAAGCGCTTAGGTAATTTGCGCGCACAGGCAACTCATTTGGGAGATGCACCATCCCTTACCGATTTAATCGGTACAGTAAAGACAATGCTTGACGCTTATAACGATGGCGGGATAGACCGATTATTTATAGTATCGAATGAGTTTGTTAATACCATGACGCAGGAGCCTCGTGTCGATCAGCTGTTACCCATTGCTTCAATGGAAGATGACAGGGAATTAAAGCACCACTGGGATTATATTTACGAGCCAAATGCAAAAGATGTATTAGATAACTTGATGATCCGTTATATCGAATCACTGGTTTATCAGGGTGTGATTGAAAACATTGCCTGTGAAATGGCATCGCGCATGGTTGCAATGAAAGCAGCAACCGATAATGCGGGCGATTTAATTGATGACTTACAACTTGTATATAACAAAGCACGACAAGCGGCGATTACTCAGGAAATTTCCGAAATTGTCAGTGGTGCAGCTGCGGTATAGTGCTTAGTGATACTTTATTTAAGATATGCCAAATTAAGAAATTTATAGAATTTAAACTTTAAAGATGCTTTTCTAAGAAAAAGCGACTCGAAAAAGAGGAACGACAAATGAGTTCGGGAAAAATTGTCCAAATTATCGGTGCGGTTGTTGACGTGGAATTCCCACGCGATGCACTTCCTAAAATTTATGATGCATTAAAAGTTGAGTCAGAAGGCTTAACTTTAGAAGTGCAACAACAACTCGGCGACGGTGTTGTACGTACTATTGCCATGGGAACAACCGATGGCGTAAAGCGTTCACTGGAAGTGGTTAATACTGGCGCGCCAATTCAAGTGCCAGTTGGGCAAAAAACACTAGGTCGAATCATGGACGTTTTAGGCAATCCTGTTGACGGCGCTGGCCCTATCGGTCATGAAAAAGAAATGCCTATTCACCGTAAGCCACCGGCTTATGACGAACAAGCATCTAGTTTAGAAATCTTAGAAACTGGCGTAAAAGTAATTGATTTAATTATGCCGATTGCCAAAGGTGGTAAAATTGGTTTATTCGGTGGTGCGGGTGTGGGTAAAACCGTAACACTCATGGAGCTTATTCGTAACATCGCAGTAGAACACAGTGGCTTCTCAGTATTCGCTGGTGTAGGTGAGCGTACTCGTGAAGGTAACGATTTCTACTATGAAATGGAAGAAGGCGGCGTACTCGATAAAGTAGCACTCGTTTATGGCCAAATGAATGAGCCACCAGGAAATAGATTGCGTGTAGCATTAACCGGCTTAACCATGGCGGAACATTTTCGTGATGAAGGTCGTGACGTACTCATGTTTGTTGATAACATCTACCGTTACACATTAGCGGGTACCGAAGTATCGGCACTGTTGGGTCGTATGCCATCTGCGGTAGGTTACCAGCCAACCCTTGCAGAGGAAATGGGTGTGTTGCAGGAACGTATTACCTCAACGAAAACCGGTTCGATCACATCATTCCAGGCGGTATACGTGCCAGCGGATGATTTAACCGATCCATCACCAGCAACCACCTTTTCTCACTTAGATGCGACTTTAGTATTGTCGCGCCAAATTGCTGAACTTGGTATTTATCCTGCGGTAGACCCACTCGATTCAACATCACGAGTACTTGACCCACTCGTTATTGGTGACGAACATTATAATGTTGCCCGTGCGGTTCAAGGAACCTTACAGAAGTATAAAGAATTAAAAGATATTATTGCCATTCTTGGTATGGATGAATTATCGGAAGAAGATAAACTGGTTGTAACCCGTGCACGGAAGATGCAACGCTTCTTATCACAACCCTTCTTCGTGGCAGAAGTGTTTACCGGTGCGACAGGTAAATACGTTACATTAAAAGAAACTATTCGCGCCTTTAAAGAAATTGACGAAGGTAAATATGATGACCTGCCAGAGCAAGCGTTTTACATGGTGGGTGGTATCGAAGAAGTGGTAGAAAAAGCGAAAACGCTCTAATCCATAATATATTTATTGGCGTCAACTGTTTAAGTTGACGACTTAAGGGGAGAACTTCTCCCCTTAAGAAGCCCCATAATCTTATAGCGAGCATGGGGTATTTTGAAGTTTAAATAAAGGTAATTAGTCATGGCTATGACAATGCATTTAGACATCGTAAGCGCAGAGCATGAAATTTTTTCAGGTGTTTGCGAAATCGTTGTTGCTCCGGCGGTAATGGGCGAAGTGGGTATTTACCCGCGTCACACCCAAATGTTAACACCCTTAAAACCGGGTGAAGTCCGCATTACAAAGCAAGGTGGTGAAGAAGAATCAATCTATGTATCAGGTGGTATTCTTGAAGTGCAGCCACATGTAGTCACCATTTTGTCGGACACGGCGGTGCGTGCAGCCGATCTGGACGAAGCCGCCGCACTGGAAGCAAAGGCGAAAGCCGAGCAGGCGCTCAAAGATCAGTCAAGTGAAATCAATATGGCAGACGCGCAGGCAGAACTCGCAGAAGCTATGGCGCAACTTCAGGCCATTTCACGTATGCGAAGTAAAAGGAAAGGTTAATTGTAATTAGTTAACAGATTCGCAAAAAAAGGCGGTTATACTGCCTTTTTTTGTATTTAAAAAAGAGAAGATTAACCGCGGGGGCACGCTATCGCTCGCAATGATAATGAAATATTTTGCTTTTCGCCTTGCCCGCCGTGGTTAAAAAATATATTTAAGAGTAATATAAAATGTCAGAAAAAGTAGCTAATCAAAAAGTCGTTACCTTCACCTACTCCATTATGGACGAACAAGGTAATGTTCAGGAACAATCCGATATGCCAATGGCTTATGTACACGGTTCAGATGATCGTGTTATTCCTAAAATTGCAGAAGCAATGGAAGGCAAGGAAGTCGGTGATAGCATTAAAGTAGCCGTTCCACCAAAAGAAGGTTTCGGTGAATATGACGAGTCGCTTATTTTTAGAGACCAGTTGGAAAATGTTCCCGAAGAATATAGGGAGCTGGGTAAAGAAGCGCAATTTCAAAATGAAGATGGTCAAACAAAAACAATGATCGTCACTAAAATTGAAAATGGTGAAATTGAATTAGACGGTAACCATCCTTATGCAGGTAAAACGATGACCTTTAATTTAAATGTTAAAGAAATTCGTGATGCGACGGCAGATGAAGTTGGCTCGGGTATTGCCGCACAAAATGCGATACCGGATAATCGCAAGCACTAGATTTTAGTTTTAAAAAAACCAGAGAAAAATCTTATGAGTAACGTAAGTGTCATTATATTAGCAGCAGGCCAGGGTTCAAGAATGAAGTCGGCCTTGCCCAAAGTACTGCACCCTATTGCCGGCAAAGCTTTAGTTCAGCATGTTATTGATACCGCCTATCAATTGCAAGCCAATAAAATAATTGCTGTTTATGGCCATGGCGGTGACATTGTTCCAAAGACGATAAATGATGATAACGTCATCTGGGTAGTCCAGGCCGAACAGCTTGGAACCGGCCACGCCGTTGATCAGTCAATGCCTGAAATTGAAGACCATGAAATTGCTTTAATTTTATACGGTGATGTGCCTTTAATTAAAACAGAAACACTAAAGCTATTAATAGAGAAGGCGCAAAAGGATTTTGCATTATTAACGGTTCATTTAGATGACCCCAGTGGTTATGGACGCATTGTTCGTAATAAGGCGGGTCAGGTTGAGCACATTATTGAGCATAAAGATGCCAGCGAAGACGAAAAACAAATTACCGAAGTGAACACCGGTATTTTAGCCGTTAATGCCGGTGCATTGCGTCGCTGGTTAAAGCGGCTTGATAATAGTAATACACAAGGTGAGTATTATTTAACCGATGTGATTGCGATGGCGGTGAGTGACGGGATGGCAATTCAAACCGTGCATCCGGAAAGTGAAGAGGAAGTACTCGGCGTAAACAGCCGATTGCAACTCGCTGAGCTGGAAGGTTTTTATCAGCTAAGCAATGCGCAGCGTTTAATGGAGCAAGGTGTAACTGTTATTGACCCAACACGGCTGGATATTCGGGGCAATGTCACTGTGGGCAAGGACGTGACGCTGGACATTAATGTCATACTCGAAGGCACGGTCGTTATTGGGGACAATGTTAGCATTGGGGCTAACTGTGTTATCAAAGATGCTACCCTCGAAAAAGGTGTGGTGATGCAACCCATGTGCTGTGTTGAGCAGGCCACTATTGGGGCCGACAGCAAGGTGGGGCCTTTTGCGCGAATTCGCCCCGGCACAACATTGGCAGAGCAAACCCATATTGGTAATTTTGTTGAGATTAAAAACTCAACCGTTAAAAAAGGCAGTAAAATCAATCATTTAAGCTATATTGGCGACACAGACATGGGTACTGGAGTGAATATTGGCGCTGGAACCATCACCTGCAATTACGATGGTGCCAATAAATTCAGAACTGAAATTGGTGATAATGTCTTTATCGGTTCCGATACGCAGTTAATTGCGCCAGTGAAAGTGGGTGATGGTGCCACCATTGGTGCGGGTTCAACCATCACCAAAGACACGCCGGAAAATGAACTCACCTTAACGCGTGGTAAGCAGGTTTCGATTAAAGGCTGGCAGCGACCAACTAAAGATAAAAAATGAAATTAACCACGCGTCCTTCGTGTCCGTTATGGTTATAATTATTCAATATTATATAAATCCGGAATAATGGAGTAACCCAAACATGTGCGGTATTGTTGGTGCAGTAGCTGAACGCGATGTCGTTCCTATTCTTATCGAAGGATTAAAACGTTTAGAATATCGTGGTTATGATTCTGCCGGTGTTGCGGTGGTCAATGATGACGATTGTATTGAGCGCGTACGGATGCAGGGCAAGGTTGCTGAGCTTGAAAAGCAAACCAACAAAGTTAATCTTAGCGCGCATTCCGGTATTGCGCATACCCGCTGGGCAACGCATGGTGAGCCCACTCAAAACAACGCCCACCCCCATGTTTGCCGACAATCGGTTGCCGTTGTGCACAATGGCATTATTGAAAACCATGAAGCATTAAGAGCGGCACAAACAAAAGCAGGTTATGAATTTACTTCAGAGACTGATACTGAAGTCATTGCCCATCAAGTTTATGAATACCATATCGTACAGAAAAAAGATTTATTAACCGCGGTTAAAGACGCGGTTAAAGAATTTGAAGGCGCTTATGGTTTAGGCGTTATCAGTAATAGCGAAAAAGGCCGTTTGGTTGCTGCCCGCAGTGGTAGTCCATTAGTCATTGGCGTCGGTATTGGCGAATATTTTATTGCATCAGATGTGGCCGCCCTTCTGCCGGTTACTCAGCGCTTTATTTTTTTAGAAGAAGGCGACATTGCTGACATTACTCGCCAGTCTCTCACCATTTATGATGTAAATGATAATGTTGTTGAACGCGAAATTAAAGAAAGTGAATTAACAGCAGATTCAGTTGAGCGCGGTGAATACCGCCACTATATGTTAAAAGAAATTTACGAACAAGCGCGTGCGGTTACTGATACGTTAGAAGGCCGGATCAGTGGACATAAAATTCTGGAAGAGAGTTTTGGTTTAAATGCCAGGAAAGTTTTTGATAATGTTCAGGGTGTGCATATCATAGCCTGTGGTACGAGCTATCATTCAGGTTTGATAGCAAGGCACTGGTTTGAAACGCTGGCTAATATTCCCTGTAATGTAGAAGTAGCGAGTGAATTTCGTTATCGCAAACCGGTGGTTAGAAAAAATTCACTGATAGTCACCATTTCACAATCCGGTGAAACAGCCGATACATTAGCAGGTTTAAAAGAAGCAAAACGTTTAGGGTTTGGCCAGTCGTTAACAATTTGTAATGTACCCGAAAGCTCTTTAACACGAGAAAGCGATCTAACATTATTAACAAGAGCGGGGCCAGAAATTGGTGTAGCATCAACTAAAGCATTTACAACACAGCTAGTTGCTTTATTAATGCTAGTGATTGTGGTTGGTCGGCGTCATGGTCTTAATAACAAAAAAGAAGCCGAGCTGGTTAAACAGTTAGAAGCTTTACCCGCCAAGATAGATAAAGTTCTGGAAATGGATGCGGAGATTAAAGACCTCTCAGAAATGTTTGCAGACAAACGTCATGCATTATTTTTAGGGCGTGGTTTACACTACCCGGTTGCAATGGAAGGCGCGCTAAAACTAAAAGAAATTTCTTATATTCATGCGGAAGCCTACCCCGCGGGTGAATTAAAACACGGGCCACTTGCACTGGTTGACAGTGAAATGCCAGTTATCTCGGTTGCACCAAATAACGACATGCTGGAAAAATTAAAAAGTAATTTACAGGAAGTGAAAGCACGCGGCGGTGAATTGTTTGTATTTGCCGATAAAAAGTCAAATTTTAAAGCAGAAGAAAACATTCATGTTTTAAATGTAGTTGAATGTGAAGATGAAACATCGCCGATTATTCATACCATTCCATTGCAATTATTGTCTTACCATGTGGCTG
Source organism: Gammaproteobacteria bacterium (assembly GCA_003232015.1). Next base: position 12,466 of record QIKU01000217.1, on the reverse strand, counting down.
TATTAAAAGGCACCGATGTTGATCAGCCAAGAAATTTAGCCAAGTCGGTTACGGTCGAATAGAACACCCGTTGTTTTAAGATAGGATATTTTAGTGAGTAAATATTTGTGCTGGCCAGATCGCACTTAATTATATGAATTCGGGCCTGAATGTGGCGCTAACGCCGCTTCCAACACTCAGGTATAATGCGGCTTTTTATTTCGAAATTTCTGGAAAAGATAAAGCATGTCGGTTTACACTACGGTTAGCGAACAGCTACTCAGCCAATTCCTGACGGATTATTCCATTGGCGAATTAGTTAGTTTAACGGGTATCAGTGACGGCATCGAAAACACCAATTATTTTGTTGAAACCAGTGAAGGGCACTATGTACTCACGCTCTTTGAAGCCTTAACCGCAGAAGAACTGCCTTTTTTTCTCAATTTAATGGCGCACTTAAATGAACATCAGGTGCCCAGCGCGCACCCTATTGCCGACAACAAGCAGCATTATCTGAAAACGCTTTGTGATAAGCCTGCTGCACTGGTGCAACGCTTAGGCGGCAAAAGTGTGACCGAACCGAACCTGAAACAATGTGCTGCACTGGGTCAGGCGCTCGGTCATGCCCATCTGGTTACCCGGGACTTTAATGGCCAACGCAGCAACCGTCGTGGCCCTCGTTGGTGGCAGTTGACCAGCCAACGGCTTATGCCGCACCTAAGCCCCGAAGAAAAACAACTACTGGAAGAAGAGCTGGCTTTTCAGGCTGAACACCGTAACAACAACCTGCCGCGTGGTGTGATCCACGCAGATCTGTTCCGTGATAATGCCCTGTTTGACGGTGATAGCTTAACCGGTATTATTGATTTTTATTATGCTTGCAATGACGTGTTGCTTTACGATGTTGCTGTCACCGTTAATGACTGGTGCAGTAACCCGGATGGCAGTTTAGATGATGCGCGCTGCCAGCATTTTTTACAGGCTTATCAGCAAGAGCGGCCGCTTACTCACAAAGAAAAAAACGATTGGGCGCTGATGCTACGCGCAGCGGCATTACGTTTCTGGTTATCGCGGCTGCAAGACCAGCATTTTCCGCGCGAAGGGGAAATGACCCATGTTAAGAATCCAGCTGTATTTGAAGGTATATTACGTAACCGGCGCTTAAATACACCTCAAATTAGAGATTAGCAAAGTAACTATAGGCACATAAGGGGATAGGGTGAACCTGTGGATAACTTTGTGGATGAAATCATAACGTGGCTGGCATTAGCCACAATTTCACCCGATAAATGGCCAGCGCCATAAAAATATAAACTATTATTGCCATTAAAAACAATATATTACATTGTATTTATAGCGCAATTCGATTTTTTGACATTAATATGGCGCTAACATGTTGATTCTAAAATACTGTGTATAACTAACATTGAGACTCAGTAAAAAAGCCATTAACATGCGAATACTTTAATAAGCACCTCAGCCAATTAGTAAGCACTTACTTTATGAGATTAAATCGGATTATACAGCCACTTGAGGCGATTAACGAAAAAGTGGGGCAAGCCATTAGCTGGCTCACGCTTGGCGTGGTGCTGCTGACTTTTGTGGTTGTCGTGCTGCGTTACGGCTTTGATATTGGCTGGATCTGGATGCAAGAAGCAGTGACATACATGTACGCATGGATTTTTATGCTCGCCGCTGGCTACACCTTAAAACACGAAGGCCATGTGCGCGTTGATATTTTCTATCGTCAGTTCAGCCCTCGTAGGCAGGCCTGGGTTAATTTGCTCGGCAGCGTGTTTTTGCTTTTCCCGATGTTTATTTTTATTGCCTGGATAAGTTTTGACTACGTTATGACCTCATGGCGCATCAGTGAGGCTTCAGGTGAGGCGGGCGGCTTAGCTTTTGTGTACCTGTTAAAAACCAGCCTTTTTATTATGCCCTTACTGGTGCTGTTGCAAGGCACCGTGATGATCTTGCGCAGCATGGATGTGCTTCTGAATAATCCGGCCGATGCCGCCCAAAATAAACAAAAACAACAGAGCGCACCTTAATTATGGAATGGATACCGCTTATTATGTTTGCTGTTGTCTGCCTGGTGTTGCTCACTGGCTACCCGGTCGCGTTCGTCCTCGGGGGCACCGCGTTGCTATTCGCCTTTATTGGTGTTCTCGCCGGCACCTTCGACAGCAGCTTCCTGATTAATTTACCCAGCCGGCTTTACGGTATTATGACCACCACCACCCTGATAGCCGTACCACTGTTTGTCTTTATGGGCTGCATGTTAGAGCGTTCCAAAGTGGCCGACCAACTGCTCGAGACCATGGCTAAACTATTTGGTTCGTTGCGCGGCGGCCTGGGGTTGTCGGTTATTATTGTCGGTATGTTACTCGCCGCCAGTACCGGTATTGTCGGCGCAACGGTGGTGACCATGGGTTTGCTGTCACTGCCCACCATGTTAAAGCGTGGTTACGACCCGCAGGTTGCCAGCGGCTTAATTTGTGCATCGGGTACACTCGGGCAAATTATCCCACCCTCCATCGTTCTGATATTGCTGGGTGATGTGCTTTCGACGGCCTATCAGCAGGCGCAACTTGATATGGGTATTTTTTCACCGGACACGGTTTCGGTTGGCGATTTATTTATCGGCGCCTTAATCCCGGGTTTAATTCTGGTCGGTATGTATGCACTGTATATTATCGGGCTGAGTATTTTCAAACCGGCATCCGTACCCGCTATCCCCGAGAGTGAGCGCCAACAAAGCTTTAATCAACTGCTGCTGCAAATCCTTAAAGCCTTGCTGCCACCCATTGCGCTTATTATCGCAGTACTCGGCTCCATATTAATTGGCGCGGCCACCCCCACCGAAGCTGCTTCGGTCGGTGCCGTTGGTTCGATATTACTAGCTATCGCACAGCGTCAGTTTAATCTGGCCGTTCTTAAGGACGTCATGCTCAGCACCACACGGATCACCAGCATGGTGTTTATTATTTTTATCGGCGCCTCGCTGTTTTCGCTGGTCTTTCGCGGTTATGGCGGTGATGAAACGGTTCGTGAAATTTTAACCGACCTGCCTGGCGGCACCTTTGGTGCCATTTTTGTCGTGATGCTGGTGATGTTTTTACTCGGTTTTATTCTCGACTTTATTGAAATTACCTTTGTAGTGGTACCCATTGTCGCACCCATTTTACTGGCTATGGATATTAATCCCATCTGGCTGGGGATTATGATTGCGATTAACCTGCAGACTTCTTTCCTCACCCCACCTTTTGGCTTTGCCTTATTTTACCTGCGTGGCGTTGCGCCGAGCTCTATTTCAACCCAGCAAATATACAAAGGCGTGCTGCCCTTTATATTTATTCAACTTATCGGCCTAAGCGTGTTAGCCTACTGGCCAAAACTTGCAACCTGGTTACCTGAGCTGGTGTATAACTATTAACCGCTCTCTAAGCGCACTTTGACATTAAAATCAGCACTTTATAGAATACCTTAAATAATAACAGGAATACAATTGTGGAAATTATTGGTCTTCTGCTCGCACCGGTTGTACTCATTAGCTTTATCTGGCTGCTCGTTCGTGCATTCAAAAAAAGTGCTGCATGGGGTTTCTGGGTTTTACTTGGCCCACTGCTGATTGTTATTTTAGCGACCGTATTTATTCAGCCGGACAGTATTATTAGCATCCTGCTGGTCTCTCTGGTTGCTTTTATTCCCCCTGTTTCATTTGCCTATCAATGCTGGGAAGAAGCCCGAAAGCCTTTCTTAACTTATATTATATCGTCCGTGTTTAGTTTACTGCTGAGTGTTTCCACTCTTGCCACTTTAGGCGATGACACGCTGCAAAGCTTAATATCACAGGCCCAACAAGGCATCATCAACGAACAAGATGCAGCTAATCGTATGCGCAATTTAATTAAGCAGATGGAAAACAGTGCCTCACTTACCGCGCAGGAAAAACTCAACATGCGCACCGCACAAAACATAATAAAACAAGTTGAAATGAATTTGTCCAATGATCCTGAGTACTACAGTCGTGAGTCAGTAGAAGAATACGAACAGGATATTGCCGCTCGTGAAGAGCAGCAAAGGAAAGAAGACGCGCGTAAGAAACTACAGGAAAAATTAAAGCAACGTACGATAAAAGAAAAAATTCCTGCACCGCAAAAACCAAGAACTTTCCCTGAAATTAAAAAATCAGAAATAAGAAAATACATCGGTTCAACCATTATCATCATGACAACGCAAGGATTAAAACATCAGGGCAAACTCACTGGTTTTGATGAAGAGGGCTACAATGTTATCTTCGAAAAAGAACGAAAAACCGGTAAACTAAGATTTAAGATGCACATGTCTGATATTGAAAAAGTTTATCTATTCATTGATGAATAGCTCACCCTAATAGCGCAGCACGGCTTTGAGGATATATAACTAATTATTTAAGTTAAGTATATTGAGAGCGCAATGGATAAAATCACAAAAAACAAAATTATAAAATCTGAACAACAATGGCGTGAACAATTATCCGCAGAACAGTTCAATGTTTGCCGCAAACACGGCACTGAACATGCCTTTAGTGGTGAGTACGCAGACTGTAAGCAAGATGGCACCTACCTGTGCGTATGTTGTGGTGCGGCTTTATTTAGCTCCGACTCAAAATTTGATTCGGGCACCGGCTGGCCAAGCTTCTGGCAGCCAGTGAATAAAACGGCCATTGAAGAAACCGAAGACACACAACTTTTTATGAACCGTGTTGAAGTGCATTGCAGCAAATGCGACAGTCATCTGGGGCATGTTTTTACGGATGGGCCACAACCCACCGGCCTGCGCTATTGTATTAATTCTGTTTCTTTAAAATTAAAAAATAATTAAGCTAAAGTATTTTTACAAACTCCGTGCTTTCAAATAAGCCTGTTCCGAAATTTTATGGTATGCGACCACATTATCCCGAAATTTTTTATACGACTGATAAATAGCCTTGCTCATTTTATCTTTGTTGGCAATTTCTGCAACCACACTATCTGACAACCCACTTAATTTTTTAAGTACATCATCGGGATATTTGCGTACGTCCACTTTGTGCTTGTTCACTAAATCTTTAAGCGCCGCATTATTTCGCGCTGTGTATTCGGCCAGCATATCGTTATTTACTACCAGTGCCGCATTGCGCACAATGCTTTGTAAGTCTTTGGGTAATTTGTCAAAGGCTTTTTTATTAACGATGGCTTCAAGTGTTGGGCCTGGCTCATGCCAGCCAGGGTAATAATAATATTTCGCGGCCTTATACAAACCGAAGGCTAAATCGTTATATGGACCCACCCATTCGGTTGCGTCTATATTGCCTGATTTTAATGCCGTAAAGAGTTCACCGCCGGGTAAATTAACCGGTGTGCCCCCGGCACGTTTTAATACTTCCCCACCTAAACCGGGAATGCGCATTTTCAAACCTTTTAGATCTTTAATGTTGTTGATTTGCTTATTGAACCAGCCACCCATTTGCACGCCGGTATTACCACAAGCTAAGGGAAGCAGATTAAAATCGGAATAAGCCTTTTCCCATAATTGCATGCCGCCGCCATAAAATAACCAGCCGTTCATTTCCTGTGCGGTCAAACCAAAGGGCACGGCAGTAAAAAACTGAAAGGCCTCACTTTTACCTTTCCAGTAATAAGCTGCACCGTGCCCCATTTCGGCAGCACCACCAGAAACAGCGTCAAACACTTCAAAGGCAGGTACCAGCTCTTTTGCACCATAGACTTTTACCGTTAAGCGCCCACCACTCATCGCTGTAATCAGCTTTGCAAGATTGTTTGCACCGGTTCCCAAACCGGGGAAATTTTTTGGCCAGGTCGTTACCATTTTCCATTTAATTTTTTTGTTGCTGCTGGCAATAGCGGGTGCAGATAATATGCTACCACCTGTGCCTGCTATAGCGGCTGCACCCATACCTGATGTTTTTATAAAATCGCGACGCTTCATAGTTTGTTCCTTAATTATTTTTAATAATTTATGCTGATTTTGTATAGAATAACCCAAAATAAGAGTTGCTTTATATTATTGTTTTTCAAATCAACACTTTGGATGCCTGCTTATAATAACAGTAACGAATCAATTATTCCTTAACAAAATATTTGTACAAAATATGTGAATAATTACCATTATTTTTCGAAATAAAACTGGAAAGCCCGGTATTTTCTGCCAGAATTAAGCCCATAAATAATATTGTAATCGCTCAACTTCATTCGTTACAAAAGCTTTTCAAGCGCTTGTTTTTCCGTTCTGAAGTAAATTAATACATTACAAAAAATAAAATAATACCGTTAGATAAACTAACGTAGTTAATTTAATAAAAATTTAACCCTGACTTTAAAGAAAACAAATGCTACCGTCTTTACTACGTTTAAAGAAGCAACTTGCATTAACGGTGACGCTCAGTTTTATTCTGACACCCGTTATTGCCTATAGCGTTGCGTCTGTTTTTAATATGCCAACCAATGTTGAATTTTTTTTTACGCCTTTTGGTTTAATTCTTGCGGGGATTTGCCTGCTTCTTACTACATGGGTCTTCTTTTTTAGTTACAATTTTTTAAATCCTGTTTTTGACTGGCTAGCAGGACAGTCCTCATCTGATGCATCGACAGCACCGTTACCCGAGAAGCTAAGTGCTCATCTGCACTCCTTTACCTCGACTTACTGGTCATTTTTTTTAAGCTATATACTCTTTATACCTACCATACACTTCTGGTTTATCGAAACACCGTCTGATGTAAGCGCCTACGGCAGCTTGTTGCAATTTATGCTTTTAAATTTAGTTATCGCCGTTATTGTTGCTATGCCAGGCTATTTTTACTCACTTAACCTGTTGGGTACGGTTAGTCGCTATACCGGCCTTACCTATGTACAAGTGAGTATGCGAACTAAAATTTTGCTGATTGGCGGTTTCCTGCCACTATTAATGACTACTATCTTTTTAAAATATTACTGGTGGAAAACCGGTGTATTGCCTGCCGAGATTTTAGTCACCTGGGGTTTACTTGGCTTTACCGCTTTTATTACCACCTCTATTTACTTATATGGTTTTAACCAGGCGTTGTCACCGGTTAAGCATATCACCGCAGCCAATCATGGCGCGACCAGCCATGAACGCTTGGCAGAACGTTTAACGCCGCGCTCCACCGACGAAATGGGTTTGCTGGTACAAATGCTGGGTAAATTATTCAAGCGTCTGGGTGACCAGGAAGCCCATGTACATGCGATTGTTGAGCATGCTGCCGAAGGCATTATTATTCTTAATAGCCAGTGCAAAATTGAATCAGTCAATCCGGCCGCAGAGCAATTATTTGGTTTCGATGTTGATGAGCTTCGCGCAAAGGACTTTACCTGGATTATCCCTTCATTCAGTCACAATGCTCAGGAATATATGCAAGGTGAGCATGAAGTTGAGGCACAACATCGTAATGGCCATATGCTTACCATGTCTTTACGCATGACCCAAATGGTTATGGACAAGAAAATTTACTACAACTGTTTAATTTCCGATATTTCCGAACGTAAAGCGACCGAAAAAATGCTGGTGCAGGCTGAGGCACGTTATCGAGACCTGGTTGAAACAGCACACGATCTTGTTTGGAGCATGGATAACAAAGGCCGTTGGACTTATCTCAATAAAGCCGTTTCAAATATCTACGGTTATGAAGCCGATGAAATGTTATTTAAACATTATTCCGATTACCAGCTACCGGAATCACGCAACCGTGATTTATCCGCCATTGAAAAATTACTTTCCGGCAAGGACATTGTTGGTTATGAAACGGTGCATGTGAATAAAAAAGGTGAAGAGGTACACATTAGTTTTAATGCTAAACCCATGCTGAACACCGATGGCAGTGTTGCTTATATTACGGGTACTGCACGTGATATTACATCTAAGAAAGCTTACGAAAACGAATTAACTTATCAGGCGCAACATGACTCACTTACCGGTCTTTATAATCGCAAATACTTTCAGCAGGAACTTGAACGTGTTGTTTCACGTGTGGCCCGTTCGGCAGCAGACTGTGCGGTTTTCTATATCGATCTCGATCAATTTAAATATGTTAATGACACGGTAGGCCATGCTGCAGGCGATAAACTCTTACTTGAAACCACTAATTTGTTGCGCTGCCATCTGCGCGAAGGTGACTTACTGGCACGTTTTGGTGGTGATGAATTTACCGTGTTGCTGTATAACCTCGAACGTGAAGAAGCCTGCACAGTAGCAGAAGGTTTGCGCAAATTATTTGAAAATTATCAATTTATGGATAGCGGAAAATTATTTAGCGTAACATTAAGCCTTGGCATTACCTGTATTACTAACCAGACCACCTCAGCCGATGAAGTCCTTTCACAGGCCGACATTGCCTGTAACATCGCCAAATCCAATGGCCGCAACCGTACACACATTGCCGAACCTGGCAATAACGAAAAAGATGGTCTGGCTAATGACATGGGCTGGGCAAGCCGGGTGCGCGACGCATTTGAAAACGACCGCTTTTCTCTGGTTTACCAACCCATTATTGCCGTTGCCAGTGGCACCATCAATGACTATGAAGTATTGCTGCGCATGCAGCGAGATGATGGTGACATGATCTTACCCGGTGGCTTTATGCCCGCCGCAGAGCGCTTTGGTCTGGTTCACAATGTGGATCGCTGGGCGATTACCCGGGCTATTACCCACCTTGATGCACTCACCACACAATATAAAAAAGAATTGCGCTTTGCCATTAACCTCTCCGGCCGTGCCTTTGAAGACAAAGAACTGTTGCCCCTTATTCGCGGCCTGCTTAATGACTCAAGTCTTTCGCCATCGCAACTCACTTTTGAAATTACCGAAACCGCTGCCATTGCCAACCTGCGTGATGCCAGCAAGTTTATAAGTAAACTTAAAGATATGGGTTGTGAATTTGCGCTTGACGATTTCGGCTCAGGTTTTTGTTCGTTTAGCTATCTTAAAAAGTTGCCCGTCGATAAACTTAAAATTGACGGATCTTTTGTAAAAAATCTTGCAAGCACCAAAGTTGATCAAGCCATGGTGCAATCTATGAACCAGATTGCCCATGCACTCGGCAAAAAGACCATTGCTGAATTTGTTGAAAACGACCAGACGCTACAACTGCTTAAATCCTATGGTGTTGACTTTGCACAAGGTAACTATCTTGGCCTACCCAGTGCTCAAATTTATTCGCCAATGGATTTTCAAAATATACAAACTGAAAAAGACAGTGAGGAGCTTGTTTTGAATTAAGAGGCTTCAATCTAAAGGCATAAATTCAAGCCAAACTCAAATTAGCGTATTCCATTACCAGCCACTTACTACCAACTTCTTCAAAATTGATTTGTACACGCGCGTGTCGGCCTTCGCCTTCGTAGTTCATCACCATGCCTTCACCAAAACTGGGGTGTACTACGCGCTGGCCTAAGCTGATATTCATGCCATTGTCAGTTTGTGGTGTTTCTGCGTAGCGTGAGGTTGTTTGGCTAATGGCTTGTTGTGCAAAACTGGCTGTTCGGATCTGATGCAAACACTCCTGCGGAATTTCTCTTAGGAACCGTGATGGGGTGGGGTAACTGTCCTGGCCGTAAATGCGGCGTTTTTCTGCATAGCTTAAGCTTAAGTTTTCCATTGCACGGGTCATGCCTACATAACATAGGCGGCGCTCTTCTTCCAGGCGTACAGGGTCTTCTGCCGATAAACGATGTGGGAACAAGCCTTCTTCCACACCACAAATATACACTTGTTTAAACTCCAGACCTTTGGCGGAATGCAAGGTCATCAGTTGTACGCAGTCGTCCCATTCATCGGCCTGGCCTTCACCCGCTTCCAGTGCCGCATGCGACAAAAAGGCCGATAGTTCATCCATATTTTCGTCTTCGGTTTGCCAGTCTTCGGCTTCGAAGTTAACCCCGGCCTGAATAAGTTCCTGCATGTTTTCTATTCTTGCGCGACCACGTTCACCTTTTTCTTTTTTATAGTGCGCTTCTAAACCAGAATGGTGCACAACATGTTCAATCTTTTCGCTTAAACTTAAATTTTGAATAACCTCGGCGTGTTCATTGATTAAATCAACAAAAACTTGCAGCGCCGTAATCGCGCGTGCAGTTAGCCGCTTGTTTTCAATCACACTCAACACAGCCTGCCACAATGTCATGTTTTGTTCGTTTGCGGTTGTACGCACCATTTCTAATGTTTTATTGCCGATGCCGCGTGTGGGTGTATTAATAATGCGTTCAAAAGCGGGGGCATCGTTTCGATTAGTCATTAAGCGAAGGTAGGCCAGCACATCGCGAATTTCCTGGCGATCAAAAAAGCGCAAACCGCCATATACTCGATACGGCATCCTCGCCATAATAAGCGACTCTTCTAATACCCGTGACTGCGCATTAGAACGGTATAAAATAGCACATTCACTTCTTTGATAGCCTTCGTTTATCCGCTGCTGGATATTGTCAACAATATAATTAGCTTCATCGATTTCATTAAAGGCAGAGTAAACCTGGATCAGTTCGCCATTGGCATCTTCGGTCCAGAGTTCTTTACCCAGTCGGTCGGTATTGTTGGCAATAAGGCCGTTGGCCGCATTTAAGATATTGGCAGTGGAACGATAATTTTGTTCCAGTCGGTACATTTCAGCGGGCTTAAAGTCGCGGCTGTACTGGTGGATATTTTCTATTTTTGCACCCCGCCAGCCATAAATAGACTGGTCGTCATCACCTACCGCAAAAACCCGGCCTGTGTCCCCCGCGAGTAATTTTATCCACGCATATTGAATCGAGTTGGTGTCCTGAAATTCGTCCACCAGAATATTTTGAAAACGTTCTCTGTAATGTTGTAATACATCCGGTCGTTTTTGCCAAAGTTCTTTAGCGCGCAATAGCATTTCGGCAAAGTCGATCATGCCTGACCGCTGGCACAGTGCTTCGTACTGTTTGTAGATTTCGATCATTTGCAGTAAATGCAGGTCGTCCTTTTGGCCACGGTGCAACACAACTTGTCCGGCGCGAATACCCTCGTCCTTACGTGCATTGATATACCATTGTGCTTCTTTTGCTGGCCACTGGGAGTCGTCCAACCCCATTTCTCGGATTAGGCGTTTGAGCGTGCGCAGTTGATCGTCACTGTCTAAAATCTGGAAATTTTGCGGCAACTCCGCTTCCTGCCAGTGCGCCCGTAGTAAACGGTGTGCAATGCCGTGGAATGTGCCTACCCACATACCGCTGGCGGGTATCCCCAACAAGGTTTCAATACGGCCACGCATTTCTGCAGCAGCTTTATTGGTAAAGGTAACCGCTAGAATACTGAAAGGAGAGATATTTTCTGCGTCAATCAACCAGGCAATGCGATGTACCAGCACCCGTGTTTTACCGCTGCCAGCACCCGCTAGTACTAACGCATGGCCATTGGTATGACACACAGCCCCACGTTGTGCAGAATTTAAGGGATCTAATATTTTCGATACGTCCATAACCAGTGAGTATACCAAACTCCAGCTAAACTCTACAAAGTACAGTCACTAATATTGGCGAGGATTCAAAACTTAGGGAAACTCTGGCTGTTAAGTATTTTGATAAGTTGCTGCATTAATACTTGTTATTTGCGATACTTCAGGTATGTCTTGTTTTAGTTGTCGCCACACAAATTATTTTTACGGACTTTTTTTTTGTTTATTTCTATTTTCAAAAAATAGCGCTGCAATTGAAACAATAAGTATTCCACTTCATTCGCAGCTTGAAACCGAGTTGAATGTCCAGGCAGCAGCAGGCAATACCTTGTTGCTGATTTTTCCATCAGAGCATGGCCCGCAGCAAGCCGACACTGCCTTACTGCAAGTGCTTCCTGAATATGATGTTGAAGTATGGTTAACTAATCTGCTCGAAACTTATTTTCTGCCCTACTCCGCCAGCAATATGGAAAAAATACCAGCAAAAGATATACAACGGCTAATCGTAGCAGCGCATAAGCGCAGCAAAAAAAATATTATTATTTTAGCCACGGGGCGTGGCGCTATTCCTGTGTTGCGTGCACTGGCCAGTTGGCCAGATGACAGCACCCCCGCGTACCTAAGCGGGTTAATTTTAATGTACCCCAGGCTGTTTATAAAAACACCGGAACCTGGATTAAAAGCTGAACTGATGCCAAGCGTTAGTAAAACCAACCAGCCTATTTATTTAATTCAGCCAAACCTGTCGCCGTTCTGGTGGAATAAAAATATCAGCTTGCAGGGTTTGCAGCAATCGGGAAGTGACGTTTTTGTTCAGGTATTAAGGGGTATTCGCAACCGGTTTTATTTCCGTGAAGACGCTAATGCCATTGAGCAACAACTTACCCGAAAATATCCTAACCTTATTTATAATGCTATTAGCCAGCTTCAGCGTTACCCAAAAAAGCAACGCATAGTCGCAACCGGCTATACGGATAACCAGCTTGTTACGTCCGTTAAGCAACAACGTAGCTTGT
>QIKU01000051.1 GCA_003232015.1 Gammaproteobacteria bacterium | reverse complement strand
TGCCAGTCTGGTCATAAGATTTTACCGTCATTATCGTTGTATGCACGGTAGCACTATCATCAAATGAAACACGGGTGGCAAATTTAAATTGCTTTTCCCGTCGCCCAATAAATGTACTTTCGGTGGTTTGTTGTTTGCGTTGTTTTAATTCAATTTGTTCTTTTATACTGGTTTTAACCTTGTTGCAGAGTTCATCTTCGATAGTTGTGCCAGTTGGGTTTTGAATATGATACGTGTCCAGTGCATAGCCGTGTCTGGATTCAATGATGCGTGCATCAATAACATCAATCCTGAAATATTCAAGTACGGATGTGATAATTGAAAACAACCCTGTATAGGTTGGTGTATAGATAAATAAGCTGATTACGTTATGTGTGCTGGAATGCCTGAATGTAACGACCGTTTCGTTATCCCCACTGCTTAAAATAGCGTTTGTTTGCCAACTAATCTCAGCGGGAGTATGGCGTGTAAAATAGTCATCGTTAAATTGTTGCCATAATTTAACGATGCTGTCTGTTTTATGTTGCTCACCGAGTTTTTCAAGTGCGAGCCGTTTGTTTTCTGTTACCAGCTCGGTTTTCAGTGTTGGGTTTTCCAGTCCTTTACGTAGAACGTCCCGGGTTGCGTGGTATAAATTTTTGAGTAAGGAGTCTTTCCATGAATTCCATATTGAATCACTGGTGGCACGGATATCGGCCACGGTTAACAGGTACAAATATTTCAAACGAATAATGTCGCCAACCTGGTTTGCAAATTCATAAATTATATCCGGGTCACTAATATCTTTCTTTTGCGCCGTGGACGACATCAATAAATGATTTTGAATAATCCATGCAACCAGTTTAGTGTCATAGTCGCTTAAGTCATGTCGCTTACAAAACTCGGTTGCATCGACTGCGCCGAGTATTGCGTGGTTGCCCCCGCGTCCTTTGGCTATATCATGGAATAAAGCAGCAATCAGTAGTAGTTCCTGTTTGGGGATACTGCTGATAAGTTCACTGGCAAGAGGGAATTCACTGGCAAACTCGGGCACGGTGAAACGCCGTAAGTTTCTTATTAGCATTATGGTGTGTTCATCTACGGTGTAAACATGAAATAAATCATGTTGCATCTGGCCTACTATTTTTTCAAAGACTGGAATATAGGCTGCTAGAACACCGTAGCGGTTCATTCTGCGTAATTCATGAGTAATGCCATGGCTTTGTTTGAAAAACTCGATAAATAAACTGCGGCAACGTATATCACTACGAAAGTCACTATTAATAAGGTGGCGGTGTGATCGGATCAGCCGAATTGTATTTGCCCGCACACCCTTTAATTCTGGGTTTTGTGCCAGCAATAAAAAAACTTCGAGCAGCGCAAAAGGGTAGGATTTAAAAACCGAATCAAAAGTCACTTCTAAATAACCTTTAATGGATTGAAAGCGGTTGTTGATAGGTTTTGGTTTGCTGGTTTTTTTTGCGAGCAATATTTCTTCTTCAAAAAGCTGTAACAGCATTTCATTCAGCCGGCTGAGATCCATGACGGTACGATAGTATTGCTTCATAAACAGTTCAACGGCCAGATTATTACGGGTGTCTGTATAGCCAAACAGTTTTGCCAGTTTGCGCTGGTGGTCGAATAGCAATCGGTCTTCGCGTCGATTGCTGATTAAGTGCAATCCATACCGCACCCGCCATAAGAAGGCCTGGCCATTATGTAAGTCGCTATATTCATCCTGGGTAAGAAAGCCGTGTTGCACAAGTTGTTCCAGCGTTTCGACATTGAAATGGCGTTTGGCAACCCAACCAATCATTTGTATATCACGTAATCCGCCGGGGCTTTCTTTTATGTTTGGTTCGAGGTTGTAAGCTGATTCGTTATAGCGTTCGTGTCTTTTTATTTGCTCGTCAAGTTTGGCGCGAAAAAATTTATCACTCGGCCATATTTTTTTTGCTGAGCATTTTGTTTTTTGTTCATCAAATAATTTTCTCGAGCCGATGAGTAAGCGGGATTCCTGAATATTAGTGGCAACCGTAATATCGTTTTTCGCTTCAGCTACACACTCTTTTACAGTTCGAACGCTATGGCCGACTTCAAGGCCAATGTCCCATAAAAAAGTAAAAAATTGACTAATAGATTCGTTGAGTTCTTTTTTTGGTTTTTTTATAAGTAATAATAGATCAACATCGGATGCAGGGTGTAATTCACCACGGCCATAGCCACCAACGGCAACCAGCGCAAGATCTTGTTGTTGTTTGTCGTCAAAAAAAAGCGGCCAGGTTAGAGAAAGTAATGTATCGGTTAATGCGGCATGTAGATAGATTAATTCGGTTGCTGCACGCCCTGAGTTAAAGCGTTCGGTTAAAATATCAAGATAGTGTTTTCGTTGTTGTTTGAAAACCGGGATGGGATTGTTTTTTGATTGTAATTGCTGTTGCAGCGCGGCTTCATCAAATAAATATTTTTCAATTTGAATGTGCTGCATTTAAAAACTTTCCTCTTCTCGTTTGGTTAAAATTTCATGGCCGGTTTTTGTTACAAGAATGGTATGTTCCCATTGTGCGGAGAGTGAGTGGTCTTTAGTGACAACTGTCCAACCGTCTTTTAGTAATTTCACATTGCGTTTGCCTACATTGATCATCGGCTCGATAGTAAAAATCATCCCTGGTTCCAGCGTGATCCCCGTACCAGCTTTGCCATAGTGTAAGACTTGAGGATCTTCGTGAAACTTAGCGCCGATACCGTGGCCACAATATTCGCGTACAACGGAATAATTACTGGATTCTGCGTGGTTTTGAATGGCATGGCCAATATCACCGAGATGGATGCCGGGTTTAACTAAGTCAATGCCTATGCACATGCATTCGTAAGCCACTTTGGCTAGTCGTTTGGCTATAATGCTGGGTTCACCGACAAAAAATATTTTGCTGGTGTCGCCATGGTATAAATCTTTGATAACGGTGATATCAATATTAATCATATCGCCTTTTTTCAAATGCTTTTCGTTTGGGATGCCATGACAAATAACATGGTTGACCGAAGTACAAATGGATTTAGGAAAGCCATGGTACTCCAGCGGGGCGGGGATGGCTTTTTGGGTATTAACGATGTAATCATGGCATAGCGTATCGAGCTCATTGGTCGTGATACCGGGTTTTATGTGTGGTTCAATGTATTCGAGCACATCGGCGGCTAGTTTACCGGCAATGCGCATTTTTTCGATTTCTTCGGGGGTTTTAATTATTGCAGCCATAGAGTTGGTCTAAATCCATAAATTTTATAAGGTTGTAACTGATTGATTCAGTAAGAAAATCAATAATATACCAGTTGCTCGTTGTTGTCGTTAGCTAATTATGGTATAAAGCGCGTGCTTTTAAAGCAAAACGAATGCTCGTTAAGAGTAAATTTACACGTACCGCCAATACGTTGTCTCGGGTGCCCTCACAATAGGGTTGGGATAATGGGCGATACGGAAGACTAAACCCTGTTAGGAGAATACAAATGTCTGATGTTTCTATGCGTCAAATGCTGGAAGCGGGTGTCCATTTTGGCCACCAAACGCGCTTCTGGAACCCCAAAATGGCCCCTTTTATCTTTGGGGATCGTAATAAAATCCATATTCTGAATTTAGAAAAATCATTGCCTATGTTTGATGATGCAATGAACTTTATTTCTAAACTTGTTGCGAATCGTGGCCGTGTTATGTTTGTCGGCACTAAACGTGCGGCACAAAAAATTGTTCGTGAAGAGGCTAGCCGTTGTGGCATGCCTTATGTTGATCACCGTTGGTTAGGTGGCATGCTCACTAACTTTAAAACAGTGAAACAATCTATTAAGCGTTTGAAAGACCTGGAAGCCATGGAAACGGATGGCCGCTTTGCTAAATTCAGCAAAAAAGAAACGCTAACGATGACCCGCGAAATGACTAAACTCGATCGTAGTTTAGGTGGTATTAAAAACATGAATGGTTTGCCTGATGCTTTATTCGTTATTGATGTTGGCCATGAAAAAATTGCCATTGCTGAAGCTAAAAAACTAGGTATTCCTGTTATTGGTGTTGTGGATTCAAATAACTCACCGGATGGCGTAGATTATGTTATCCCTGGTAATGACGATGCGATCCGTGCGATTACCTTGTATGCTCAGGGCGTTGCTCGCGCTATTCTTCTTGGTCAGGAATCTTTAGCGAAAAATCCGGGTAAAGCTGCGGAAGACAAAGCTGGTGATAAAAAGGCAACAAAGAAGAAAACAGCAAAGAAAAAAGTTGTTGCGAAAAAGAAAGTAACTGAAAAACCTGAAGACAAAGCTGAAGAAAAAACAGACTCAGCAGATAAAGCTGAAGAGTCTAAAGCTGCATCAGAATAAAACGATTCTGAAAAGTTGAAGGGGGCCGATGCCCCCTTTTTCTGTATATGCGGGTTTGAGTATTTACTTAACATGTTTAGCAATAGCAACTTTATTAAGTATGAGCTAAAAGAATTGAAGAGGACATTAAAGATGGCAATTACAGCAGCACTGGTAAAAGAATTACGTGAACGCTCGGGTGCGGGCATGATGGAATGTAAAAAAGCATTGGTAGAAACCGATGGTGATATTGAAGCAGCAATTGAATTAATGCGTAAGTCGGGTCAGGCCAAGGCAGATAAAAAAGCCGGCCGTATTGCCGCAGAAGGTTTAATCGCAATTAAAGCAACAGACGATGCAAAATCAGTGGCGATTGCAGAAGTGAACTGTGAAACAGATTTTGTTGCAAAAGAATCAGCATTCATCGCGTTTGTTGACAATGTTGCTGCTCGGGTATTAGCTGATAAGCCGGATAGTGTTGAAGCTTTAAGTGCAATGGCCGTGACCGATGGTGGCAGTAGCATTGATGAAACACGCAGCGAACTGATTAATAAAATTGGTGAGAATATGTCAGTACGCCGTTTTGAACGTATTGATGCAGTGGGTAAAATTTCCAGTTACAAACACGGTGTTCGTATTGCGGTTGTTGTGGATATTGAAAACGGTGATGATGCGCTGGGTAAAGATATTGCCATGCATATTGCTGCAAGCCGCCCAAGTTGTATTTCAGAGGAAGATGTTGAGCAGTCTTTACTACAAAAAGAACGTGATATTTTTGTTGCTCAGGCAGCAGAAAGCGGTAAGCCTGATAATATCATTGAGAAAATGGTAGAAGGTCGCATTAAAAAGTATTTAAAAGAAATTACACTAATGGGGCAGCCCTTTGTAAAAGATCCCGACCAGACAATTGAGCAGTTACTAAAGTCAAAAGGTGCAACTATTCATCGCTTTGTGCGTTATGAAGTTGGCGAAGGGATTGAAAAGAAAGTTGAGAATTTTGTGGATGAAGTTGCAGCTCAGATTGGGAGTTGATAGTAAACCTTACAACCATACTTATACTAGTGGGATAGCATGGCAACAAAATATAAACGAATACTTCTAAAACTCAGTGGTGAAGCATTGATGGGTGAACAGGACTTTGGCATCGATCCCAAAGTTCTTGACCGTGTTGGTGCTGAAATTAAAGAGCTGATTGCTCATAAGATAGAAGTTGCGTTAGTTATTGGTGGCGGTAATATCTTTCGGGGTATGAGCCTGGCTACATCCGGCATGAACCGTACTACCGGCGATCATATGGGGATGTTGGCAACGGTTATTAATGCGCTGGCATTACAGGATGCCATTGAACACCAGGGCTTGCAGGTACGTGTTATGTCTGCATTGGCGATTAACCAGGTTTGTGAAGATTATATTCGCCGTCGTGCTGTTCGCCATTTAGAAAAAGGCCGCGTTGTGATTTTTGCAGCAGGTACTGGTAACCCGTTTTTTACTACAGACACCGCTGCAAGTTTACGTGGTACTGAAATTGATGCCGATATTGTATTAAAAGGTACCCGTGTTGATGGTATTTATACTGCGGATCCGGAAAAAGATCCCACTGCAACAATGTATACAAAATTAGGATATGACCAGGTTATTGAAGAAAAACTGGCGGTAATGGATACCACTGCGATGGTGTTATGTCGCGATAACAAAATTCCAATTCGGGTTTTTAATATGAATAAACCTGGGCTGATGCTGAAAATAGCACTTGGTGAATCATTTGGAACATTAGTCGAATAATCAAATAACAAACTTTTATTAAAGCATAGGTGTGCAATGTTAAATGAACTGAAAAAAGATGCGGATACACGGATGGGGAAAAGTGTTGACTCACTAAAAGGTGAGTTAACAAAAATACGCACAGGGCGAGCGCATCCCAGTCTTTTAGAGCATGTGATGGTTGATTACTATGGTGCGCCTACACCATTAAATCAAGTTGCGTCTATTTCTATTGCTGACTCCAGAATGTTAAACGTGGCTGCCTTTGATAAAACCATGGTGCAAGCGATTGAAAAAGCCATTATGACTTCAGATCTGGGTTTAAACCCATCTTCAGCGGGTGATGTAATTCGTGTTCCATTACCTCCATTAACAGAAGAGCGTCGGAAAGATTTAATTAAAGTTGTGCGTCATGAAGGTGAACAGGCAAAAATAGCGATTCGCAATATTCGTCGTGATGTTCTTGGCGATGTAAAGTCACTGGTTAAAGAAAAAGATGCAACGGAAGATGATGAGCGAAAATTTCAGGATGATATACAAAAAACTACTGATAAATATGTGGCGTTAATTGATGGAACGCTTAAAGAAAAAGAAAAAGATTTAATGGAAATATAGAAGCTTAATCTTAAATATAAATTAAAGTGCAAGAGTAACGAAGATGTCGCCTGAGCCATTAACTATCGAAGGTGTAGAACCGGAAAAATATCCACAGCACATTGTTGTTATTTTAGATGGTAATGGGCGTTGGGCTGAACAACGTCACTCTCCACGTATTGTAGGGCACCGGGCTGGCGTTGAAACGGTTCGCAAGGTTGTGCAGGATTGTTCTCGCTTAAAGATACAAGCGCTGACAGTTTTTGCTTTTTCGAGTGAAAACTGGCGGCGTCCAGAAAAAGAAGTTGGATTTTTAATGGAGTTGTTTTTAACCGCTTTAAATAAAGAAGTTAAAAAGCTACACCAAAATAATATTAAAATTCAATTTATTGGTGACACATCCGCGTTTAATGACAAGCTCCAAAAACGCATGAGCAATTCTGAGTTCCTAACAAAAAATAATACTGGTTTAGCATTAAATATTGCGGTTAATTACGGCGGGCAATGGGATATTACCCAGGCAATGCAGAAAATAGCTGTGCAGATTGAAAATAATAAATTAACCAGTAGCGATATTACAGCCGAAACTATTAAGCATAATGTCTGTCTTAGTGACTTACCGGAACCAGATTTGTTTATTCGTACTGGCGGTGAGCAACGTATTAGCAACTTCTTAATCTGGCAGCTTGCTTATACAGAGCTGTATTTTACCGATTTGCTCTGGCCCGACTTTAACCGAGATGAATTATTTGCAGCAATAAAAACATTTGCAAATCGTCAACGGCGTTTTGGTCAAACGAGTGCACAAGTTGAGACTGATATACAAGTCGATGCAACAGGAACGAATAAATAGCAATGCTTAAACTACGTATTATTACTTCGCTAGCCTTAGCACCTCTTGTTGTCTGGGGTGTGTTTAGCTTGCCTGCGTTTTATTTTGCAGTTTCGATTTTAATTGTTGTTGGTCTGGCGAGTTGGGAATGGGCACATTTATCAGGTATTACGAATACATTTTCAAAAATTATTTATGCCATTGCTGCTGTTGCATCTCTGGTGCTGTTGGTTTGGTATCTGGAAATTAACCATAATGACTTTTATATTCTATTATATATCAGTATTCTTTGGTGGTTGTACCGTGTTGTTAGGGTATTGGTTTTCAGAAGCCCCATATCGTCAGCAGTGTCTACTGCTGGCAAGCTGAGTCTGGCTACCGCTTTAAGTGGCATCGTCGCATTGGTTATTCCTTTTTATGCCATTATTTATTTGCGTGATATCTATTCGTTTCATGGTTATTTATTTTACCTGGTAATGCTTATATGGAGCGTGGATGTTTTTGCTTATTTCTTTGGTAAGTATCTGGGTAAGAATAAATTAGCACCGCATGTGAGTCCTGGAAAAACATGGGAAGGTGTATACGGTGCACTGGTTGCCACCTTGTTCGCTTCGGTTATCGGTGCGTTTTCGTTTGGCTTTACTGTGAATGAAGGTGTTATTTTCTTTGTCTTGAGCTTTTTAGTTGTTGTTATTTCAATTTTCGGTGATTTATCTGAAAGTCTGTATAAACGTCAAAATGCGGTTAAGGACAGTGGTAATCTGTTGCCTGGGCACGGTGGCATATTAGATAGAGTAGACAGCTTATCAGCCGCCGCACCTTTTTATGTTACCGGCTTATCTGTGTTAGGGTTTCTAAAATGATTGGTGTAACAATTTTGGGAGCAACCGGTTCAATCGGCACAAGTACGCTTGATGTACTTAGTCGAAATAAAGATAAGTTTAATATTATTGCTTTAACGGCCAACTCGAATGTCGATAAACTTTTTGAGCAGTGTGCAAAGTTTAAACCTTTGTATGCAGTGGTTGTAAATGCAGAGGCTGCCGATAAGTTAAAAGTGAAATTAAAATCGGTTTCACTTGATATTCAGGTTTTGTCCGGTGTTGAAAACCTGGATTATGTGGCCAGTTTAAATGAAACAGATTATGTTGTCGCTGCGATTGTAGGTGCCGCTGGCTTGTCATCTTCTCTGGCGGCTGCAAAATCCAGTAAACGTATTTTGTTAGCCAACAAGGAAACACTGGTTATGAGTGGCCAGTTGTTTATGGATGAAGTAGCAAGGAATAAGGCAACACTTTTGCCGGTTGATAGTGAACATAATGCCATTTATCAATGCCTGCAAAGTTTCAATGGCAGCCAGGGGTTGTCAGACGAAGTTCGTAAAATATACCTAACTGCATCTGGCGGGCCATTCCGAAAAACGGATTTAAAATTACTGGATTCAGTAACACCAGAACAGGCATGCGCACACCCTAACTGGTCTATGGGGCGAAAAATTTCGGTTGATTCTGCCACTATGATGAATAAAGGACTGGAGTTGATCGAGGCGTGCTGGCTGTTTGCTGCTAAAGTTGATGATGTACAAATTGCGATCCACCCGCAAAGTATTATTCACTCTATGGTTGAATTTATCGATGGGTCGGTCATGGCGCAACTTGGACAACCGGATATGCGAACACCCATTGCCTACGCATTGGCCTGGCCAGAACGTATTGAATCTGGCGTGCAAAGTCTGGATCTTTTTTCGATGTCCAGTCTTGAATTTGAAAAACCAGATCATGCACGCTTCCCCTGTATCCAGCTTGCTGAAAATGCGATGCGGCAAGGTGGTATTATGCCGGCGGTATTAAATGCAGCAAATGAAATTGCCGTGCAGGCATTTCTTGATAATGAAATTGTATTTATGGCGATTTCAGAAGTGGTAGAACGTGTTTTGGCACAAACGACTTACCATGAAGTAAACGATATTAAAATGGCAGTAAATGCAGACTCAGATGCCCGAATGCTTGCATATGATATTGTAAAATCAATGGCAACTGTTGGCCTGGCAGGTAGTAAGAGTCATGCTTGATATTTTATACAGCCTGTTATCCTTTATCGTTGCCATTACGATTCTTGTTGCTATTCATGAATATGGACATTACTCGGTCGCGAAAATTTTAGGTGTAAAAATTCTTCGCTATTCAATTGGCTTTGGTAAGCCTTTATATAAGAAAACCTTTGGTAAGGATAAAACTGAGTTTGTGTTAGCGGCTATCCCGTTGGGTGGTTATGTTAAAATGCTGGATGAGCGAGAATCTGAAGTACCGGCAGCTGATCTGGAGCGTGCTTTTAATCGCCAGCATGTTGCCAAACGTTTTGCGATTGTTTTTGCAGGGCCATTTTTTAATTTTATTTTTGCCGTTTTCGCCTATTGGTTAATGTTTGTGAATGGCACGCCAGGTATTGTTCCTGTAGTAGGTGATGTTGTCAAAGACAGCCCGGCTGCGATTGCGGGCATGCAAAGCGGTGATACTATTGTTAGTATTAATGGTACTGAAACCCCCATCTGGGATGTTGTCCTGAATGAGTTTGTGCCGGTCATTATCGGTAAATCGACAGCCAGAGTTGTTGTAAAAACAGAGTCTGGTACAAATACAGAATTGAATTTTGATTTTTCTTCAGTAACGGCCGATCTTGAGTCAGATAATATTTTAACTATTTTAGGGTTTAAGCCCTGGCGACCTGTTGCAACCGCTAAAATAGGCAGAGTGATTACCGATTTCCCTGCAGAAAAAGCAGGTTTACAAAAGGGTGATGTTATTTTAAAGATTAATGGTGTTCGTGTGTCGACATGGCTTGAAATGGCGAAGCAAATTTCAGCTTACCCGAGTGCCGCAATTGAATTAACGGTTGAGTCAGCCGGTAGCGTGAAGCAAGTTATTGTGAATACCAGAGAAGATACACGCAATGGTAAAGTTATCGGTATTATTGGCATCACTAATGCCGCAGCTTTTCCTGATGATATGAAAAAAGATTACAAGTACTCGGTCTTTCAGAGTATTCCGAAAGCTGTTGAGACTACCTGGGTTGCAACTGGAAGAACGTTGACTTTTTTATATAAAATGGCGCTGGGTGAAGTTTCCGTCAGGAATATAAGCGGGCCGATTACGATTGCGAAATATGCGGGTTTATCTGCCGATGCAGGTTTAAGCAAGTTTTTAGGTTTTCTTGCGATTGTTAGTATTAGTTTAGGTGTTTTAAATTTGTTGCCGATCCCTATGTTAGATGGTGGTCATTTGTTTTATTATTTGATTGAAATAGTAAAGGGCAGTCCGGTAAGTGTTTCATTTGAAGCTGCAGGCCAACAAGTTGGAATAGTGTTACTTTTAATGTTAATGAGTCTGGCATTTTATAATGACTTTTTACGTTTATTTGGGTAGCTGGCAGGGTAATGAGTAAAGTTTTTAAAGGTTGTAATTGAATAATGCGTAAATTATTAGTTCCATTTTTATCGTTATGTGCTGTTAAAGCGTATGCTTTTGAGCCGTTTGTTGTGCAGGACATTAAACTCGAAGGTCTGCAACGTATTTCCATTGGTACTGTTTTTAATTATCTACCCATTAAAGTAGGTGATGAAATAAATGATGATTTAACATCTGAAGCGATTAAAAAGTTATTTACAACCGGCTTTTTTAAAGATGTCAAAATAGAGCGCGAAGGAAATGTTCTGGTTGTTTTTGTTGCTGAACGACCTGCTATTGCTGATGTGAGCATCAGTGGTAATTCTGCTTTGCCAACAGAACAGCTTGAGGCAGCTTTAAAACAAATTGGCTTAAAAGTTGGCCATGTACTGGATCGATCAGTAGTTACAGTTATAGAACAGGAGTTACAACGTCAGTATTATAGTCTGGGAAAATATGCCGTAAAAATTGAAACAACCGTAACACCGTTAGAACGTAACCGCGTTAATGTGGAAGTGAAAATAGCAGAAGGTAAATCGGCAAATATTTACGCCTTTAATATTGTTGGCAATACTATTTTCCCTGACAAAAAATTGCTGAACTTTATGGAATTAGGCGGAACGGGAATATTTGGTGGCCGCAAAGAATACTCTAAACAGCATTTTGCTGCAGATTTGGAGATATTAAAATCTTATTATCAGGATCGTGGTTATATTAATTTTACAATTAACTCTACACAGGTTTCATTGACACCGGATAAACAGGATGTTTATATTACGGTTAACGTAACTGAAGGCAATAAGTACAAAATAAATAAAATAGCACTGTCGGGTACGTTAATTGCGACAGAAGATGAGCTAAGAAAATTAATTACCTTTAAAAAAGGGGATATTTTTTCACGAAAAGCAGCGAGCTTAAGTCGTACAAATATTAGTGACCGTCTTTCTGAAGATGGTTATGCTTTTGCTAATGTTAATTTATCACCAACGATAGATGAAAAAAATAAAACAGTTGATCTTACTTTCTTTGTTGATCCGGGGCGCCGCGTTTATGTAAACCGAATAAATATTTACGGAAATATTAAAACAAAAGATGAAGTGATTCGTCGCGAAATACGCCAGATGGAAGGCGACTGGATGTCGACAAAAAGTATTGCTCAATCGAAAAAACGCTTAAATCGTTTGGGGTTTTTTGATGACATTACGGTTGAAACTCCTGCGGTAGAAAACACCAACGATCAGGTTGATGTGAATTATACAGTGAGTGAACGCTCAACAGGCAGCTTATCGGCGGGTTTGGGCTACAACGACACGCAAGGTGCAATTATAAATTTCTCTATATCACAAAATAATTTTGTGGGAACCGGTAACAAGGTTAGCGTTAGTATTAATAATAGTAGTGTTGTTCAAAATAATACACTTAGTTATACCAACCCCTATTACACTGAGGATGGTATAAGTCGTGGTTTTAATATTTACAAACGTAAATTTTCGGCTCTGGAAGCTTCTATTAGCAATTACAGTACCAACAGTTCTGGTATAGGTGTTAATTATGGTATTCCGATGAGTGAGTCAGACTCGCTTGGGCTGGGACTCTCTTATGATAATACAGAAATTATTGCCGGAACAACTGCGACACAGGAGCTTCTCGATTTTATTGCGGCAAGTGGAAGTTCTTATACCAACTATAAGGCGCGGCTTTCCTGGGCTCATGACACGCGCAATAAAGCCATCTTTGCCGACCAGGGTAATCTTGCTTCAGCAAGTATTGATGTTACATTGCCGGGTAGCGATTTAGAGTATTATAAGCTCAGTTTACGCTATTTACAGTATTTCCCGATTGCAGAGAATGTGACATTGTTATTTAATACTCAACTAGGTTATGGCAAGGCGTATGGCGGAACTCTATCACTTCCTCCGTTTGAAAATTATTATGCTGGTGGTAGTCGTTCTGTGCGTGGTTATGATTCAAACAGACTGGGGCCACGCGACCCTGCCACTGGCAATCCTTTAGGGGGTAATAAGCGCGTTGTTACTAATTTAGAGTTAATATTGCCGAATCCTTTTGCTGAAAATAGCAAATCGATTCGCTTTAGTATCTTTTTAGATGCCGGTAATGTTTTTGCTGAGAATCAGAGCATTGATGTGGGAGAGTTACGTAGTGCGTTGGGCGCGGCGCTTATCTGGATAACGCCGGTGGGGCTGATGCGTTTTAGTTGGGCGAATACCTTGAATGATAAACCCGGAGATGATACAAAGTCATTTCAGTTTACACTTGGTTCGACATTTTAATGAGGGTGCAGTTTGCGTAATTTAGCGATAATATTTAGTTTTTTAGCCTTTTTTGCAACTGGAACGGCTGTGTCAGCCGATGCGGTTAAATTAGGTGTTGTTAATATAGCCTATGTTTTGAAGCATGCGCCACAGGCTGCCGCTGCACGAAAAAAACTGGAAACAGAATTTGCGCCTCGTGAGACTAAAATTATCGCAATGGAGAAAAAATTAAAATCTCAAACTGACAAGCTTGCTAAAGACGGTGCCATTATGAGCCCTGCAGGACGTAAGCAGCTGGAGCGCAAGATTTTAAATTTAAAGCGTGATGTTAAACGTGCAAAAGAAGAATTTACAGAAGACTTGAATATACGTCGAAATGAAGAACTAAACAAACTACAAAAAGTGGTTAATGGCGCAATTGAATCGCTTGCCGAAGAAGAAAATTTTGATATTATCTTTGGCGACAATGTGATGTATGCCAATAAACGTTCTAATGTCACTAAAAAAGTTTTAGCGCAATTAGCCAAAAGTCTTAAAAAAGCAAAATCAAAATAAAACACATAAATTAAGGTAACTCACACGTGGAATTTACGCTAGAAGAGCTGGCGAGACAGGTTGACGGTGAAGTGAGTGGTAAACCTTCAACAGTGATTAACCGTGTTGCAACAATAAAAATGGCCAGTCACGGGCAAATTACATTTTTAGCATCAAAGTCCTTTCGTAAATTTCTTAATAGTACGCAAGCCAGTGCGGTTATATTGCAAAAAGATGATTTAACGCTTTGCCAGACAAATGCGATTGTGGTTGATAACCCATTGTTAGCCTACGCTCAAATTTCCGCATTACTTAATCCATGCCCGGCACTTAAAAAATTTATTCATCCAACTGCGGTGATCCATCCTGATGCCTCTGTGGACAAGCTTGTTTCAATTGGGGCGTATGCGGTGATTGAAGGAGGGGTAAAAATTGCTGCAGGCTGTCAAATTGGTAGCCATTGTTTTATTGGTGAACATGTTACTTTAGGTAAAGATGTTCAGCTGCATAATCACGTCTCCATTCAGCGACGCTGCGATATTGGCGATAGAACGATTATTCATCCTGGTGCGGTAATTGGTGCGGATGGCTTTGGTAATGCCAACCACCACGGTAAGTGGGTGAAAATTCCACAGCTGGGTGCTGTAACTATCGGGATGGATGTTGAAATTGGCGCAAATACCACGGTTGACTGTGGTGCCATTGAAAATACAATTATTGGCAATGGGGTTCGGTTAGATAATTTAATACAGATTGCCCATAATGTTGAAATAGGTGACCATACCGCGATTGCCGCAATGACAGCGGTTGCCGGTAGCACAATCATTGGTCAATATTGTATGATAGGCGGCACCGTTGCTATTTCGGGGCATATATCCATTGCTGATCGTGTTACCTTAACCGGCCGGACAACAGTACTGCAGTCGATTAAAGAATCGGGTGTGTATTCATCATGTGCGCCGCTGGTAGAAAATAGTAAGTGGCATAAGAATTATATTCAAATGAAAAATATAGATGAGTTGGCTAAGCGAATTAAACAATTAGAGAAACTTAGTTAATAGTCTAAAGTAAACAAGGGGCAGCAGGTTGGAACAACTTGATATTTACGAAATCTTACAACATTTACCGCATCGGTATCCTTTTTTATTAATTGATCGGGTAACAGAATGTATTCCCGGTGAAAGTTTAATTGGTTATAAAAATGTTTCTTATAATGAACCCTATTTTACGGGGCACTTTCCTCAACGGCCGGTTATGCCGGGGGTACTTATATTAGAAGCTCTTGCACAGGCAACCGGAATTCTGGCATTCCGTACTCTGGGTCGTGTGCCAGATGAAAATTCTTTGTATTATTTTGTTGGCGTGGATAAAGCCCGTTTTAAGCGCCCGGTTGAACCCGGTGATCAGTTACAGCTGAGCGTAAAATTTATCAAAGAAAAACGCGGCATCTGGAAGTTTGAAGGTGCTGCAACGGTTGATGGTGAGATGGTTTGTTCTGCTGATTTAATGTGTGCTGAACGGGAAGTTGGATGACAATTGATTCAACGGCACGTGTTGATTCGAAATCAAACATCGACTCCGATGTAACCATTGGTGCGTACACTGTAATTGGGCCTGGTGTTACTATTGAATCAGGTTCAAAAATTGGACCACATATTGTTATTAATGGCCCAACACATATCGGAAAAAACAATACCATTTTCCAGTTTGCTTCTGTTGGTGAAGTGCCACAGGACAAAAAATTTCATGGTGAAGAGTCAAAGCTTATTATTGGTGATGGCAATACGATCCGTGAATTTGTCACCATTAACCGAGGTACGGGCGAAGGCGGTGGCGTGACCAACATTGGTAATGATAATTGGCTAATGGCCTATATTCATATTGCTCACGATTGTCAGGTTGGGAATAATACTATTTTTTCAAATGGTGCTTCATTAGCAGGGCATGCCATTGTTGATGATTATGCTATCCTGGGTGGCTTTACATTAGTGCATCAATTTTGTCACATTGGTGAATATGCATTTTGTGGCATGGGCAGTGCAATCAGTAAAGATGTGCCACCTTATATGATGATTAATGGCAATCCGGCGCATCCACATGGAATAAATTCTGAAGGTTTAAAACGCAGCAACTTCAGTAAAGAGGCAATCAAAGCCATTAAAGAAGCCTATAAAATTATTTATCGTTTGAGTTTAACGGTGGATGCAGCAAAAGAAAAGCTAACCAAACTGGCTGAATCTGAGGAGGCGGTTAGGCCGCTTATTCGATTTATTGAAAATTCTCAACGTGGGATTATTCGCTAAAGACTACTGTTCTAACATTTCTAACGTTAGGTCGCTAATCGATATATCAACAGGCGCATCGATTAATAACTGATGTATCAGCCCAAGTTGTTCCCTTGTTTTTTTATTCTTGTCTTTATTATTCAGTAATTCTGAAAGTGCGGCTGCCATTTTTTTCGGGTTGGCATCTTTTTGAATAAATTCTTCGGCGATTAATTTCTTGGCAACGATATTACACAAACCAATGTAAGGGATTTTTATCATTCGTTTTACAATAAGATAAGTTAACCAGGACACTTTATTAATAATAATCAGTGGTGTACCAATTAAAGAAATTTCCAGTGTGACCGTACCTGACACGGTCACAATGGCATCACAGGCATTCATTACATTAAAGGTATCGTCTTTTATAATATGAATGTCAAGTTTACTTTCAGATAAAAATGGAGCTAGATCCTGTGCAGTTAATGTGGATGCCAGTGGCAATAAAAATTCAAGT
This sequence comes from Gammaproteobacteria bacterium, assembly GCA_003232015.1. The sequence goes on along the minus strand of QIKU01000051.1, from coordinate 3,165 downwards.
TGTGGATTTTGTTGTTTTAAAATTTCTGCTGTTTGTAAAATAATAGGCAGCAGTCTTTTGGTTTCACTTTTTCGGCTGCCTGGGAATAACCCAAGTACAGGATGTGATGCTGGAATATTATTTTCTTTTAGAAATGTGTCCCGCTCACAGGTTGCTTTAACTTCATGGCTAAGTGGGTGGCCAACGTATTTGGCCGGTACATTATGTTTTAAGTAGAATTCTTTTTCGAAATTAAAGATAACCGCCATGGTATCAACGCAGTTTCTTATTTTATTAACCCGACCCTGTCGCCAGGCCCATACTTGTGGGCTAATATAAAACAGCACCTTTATTCCGATACTTTTAGCATATTCTGCCAGTTTTAGATTGAACTCGGCATAATCGATTAATAATAATAAATCAGGTGGGGACGATTTTAATTGTTGTTTTAATTTATCCAGCGCGGCAAAGATTACTTTGCGATGGGCAATCACTTCCCATAAGCCAACTACGGCCAGTTCGGCTGCATCGATATGAATATCAACACCAGCTTCACGCATGTTGCTGCCACCCACGCCGTAAAATTTCACTGTGGGCTCTTTTTTATGTACCGCCGTAACGAGCCGTGCACCGTGTGCATCACCAGAGGCTTCACCTGCAACAATAAGAACGGTTTTCATTAGAATTAAAAAACGCTGTTAATGGTATCAATAATTTTTTGTTGGGTATTTTCAGGCATTTCCGGGTAAACAGGGAATGACAAACATTGCGCGCAGACAGACTCCGTGACCGGTAACTGAACACCCTTGTAGTCTTCTTTAAATACATCCTGCCTATGTAATGGAATAGGGTAGTAAACCGCAGAAGCAATTTCCTTCGCCGATAAAGCCGCTTGAATGGCATCGCGGTTATCCGTTAGCACCGTGTATTGATGGTAAACATGGTTACCAGTATTATCTTCAAACGGTGTTTGTATAGACTTATGCAGTTTAGTGGAATAGTTTTGCGCAACGCGGTAACGGCCTGCATTAAAAGTATCAATGTGTTTTAATTTAATTCTTAAAATAGTGGCTTGCAGTTCATCCAGTCGGCTATTGAAGCCAATCACATGATGGTGATAACGTTCAAAACTACCGTGGTTTCTCAAGGCGATAAGTTGCTTATGAATTTCATCACTGTTGGTGGTAACCAGACCACCATCGCCATAGCAGCCGAGGTTTTTACTGGGGAAAAAACTATGGCAGCCAGCTTCGGCAAATGAACCGGTTGTGGTTTTATCTATTTTAGCACCAAAGGATTGGGCACAGTCTTCTATTACTTTTAACTTGTGTTTGTTGGCTATTTTAATAATGGCTGGCATGTCGGCAGGCTGGCCAAAGATATGTATGGGAATAATGGCCTTTGTTTTTGGTGTAATGGCAGCTTCAATTAAAGTCGGGTCAATGTTAAACGTTTTAGGGTTAATATCCACAAACACTGGTTTTGCGCCGACATAACAAATGGCTTCGGCAGTAGCGATAAAGGTAAAGGCACTGGTAATGACTTCGTCACCGGCTTTAATACCTGCCGCAACCAGTGCAAGATGTAATGCATCGGTGCCAGAAGCACAACCAACGGCATACTTTGCACCTAAATAGTCTGCGGCTTCTTTTTCAAAGTGTTGTACGTTGGGGCCAAGAATATATTGCGCATTGGCAACGGCATTCAGTATTTCGGCATCAATTTCTTCTTTTAAAGAAGCGTATTGCGTTTTTAAATCGACCATTGGGATCATAGTTTATAAACCTTTGAATTTAATTATAACTGTAAATAACTAACCTAAAATATGTCTTAACGCCTATTGCCCCGTTAACTCGTCATAACCACGCAGACGGGGTAATCCAGTATGTAGCCCGGATGTAGCGAAGCGAAATCCGGGGGGTGAGTGCTGCTTCCCGGATTGCATTTTATTCCATCCGGGCTACCTGCTTTAGCCTAATAACGCAGTAATTTTATTAGCGGTGTCTAAAGCCCGCAAACCATCTTCACCAGAAACAACCGGCACACTGGCGGTCTGTATTGTATTAATAAACGATTCAATTTCGGCAAGCAGTGCATCTCCTTGTTCAAAGCTTTGCGTGTTCGATTCAATATCGGCCACGCCTGGAAACATTTCTTTATTTTTGCTTTTGGTATAAGTCGTAAGGGTTTTATTCTGGAAGTCCAGATTAATATAAGTGTCTTCCTGAACGATTCGCATTTTGCGTTCACTCTTTAAGCTGGCACGGCTGGCTGTAACATTGGCAACACAACCGTTTTCAAATTCAAGCCGCGCATTGGCTATATCAATATCATTCGATAAGGCCTTTACGCCGTTAGCGGAAATGGAGGTGACTTTGGAATGCACAATATCCAGAATAATATCAATATCATGGATCATTAAATCCAGTATCACACTCACATCGGCACCGCGCGGGTTATAAGGTGCAACCCGGTGCGATTCGATAAATAAGGGAGTGGTTAAAATATCATTGAGTGCCAGCATGGCGGGATTAAACCGTTCTAAATGTCCCACCTGCAAAATACGTTTGTTGGTTTTAGCTATATCAACGAGCTGTTGTGCTTGTTCTAATGTGGAGGTGATGGGTTTTTCAACCAAAACATCGGCGCCATTCTCTAAAAAATCTTTTGCCACTTCAAAATGTAACTGGGTGGGTACGACGATACTCACGGCATCGACTTTACCAAGCAACGATTTATAATCGGTGGTGTATTGACACTCTAAATCTTCGGCAATCAGTTTTGCGTTATCTTCATTATTGTCACAGACTGCAATCAGGTTACTGTGCTTGAGCGCGTGGTACTTTTGTGCGTGAAATTTGCCAAGGTAACCGACGCCAATCACCGCCGTTTTGAGTGTTTTCATAATGAGGTGATCTTCAATGTTGAGTGATAAGATAAGACATTCATGATATTGTAACCTAATGAAAAGATAAGGGATATTACCGGAGCCACGATTCGCCCTATGAATAGCAAGAATAATAAAGAAAGTCGGGATTTTAACATTAATCAGCATCAGGTTGCAGGGGTGGATGAAGTGGGGCGGGGGCCTTTAGCCGGGCCGGTCGTGGCCGCAGCGGTTATTCTGGATCCCGACAACCCCATTGAAGGCTTAATGGACTCCAAAAAATTGACCGAGAAACGGCG